>CAKZOX010000200.1 GCA_937138295.1 uncultured Campylobacteraceae bacterium | reverse complement strand
TTTGTTGACACCATCTGTAAATATACTATTAAAGAGGTGCTGAACTATATCTGAATTTACATTATATGTTTTTCTCATAAGCATAAAATTTAGAAGGGTAGAGGTTTTAATTCTACCCTTCATTGTTACCACTACTAACAATAACTCTTAGCCATAATGCTAACAGTTAATATAACTTTATATACTGGTACTGTTATGGGGTGTATATATGCACCCTTAATACAGTAAACTTGACGGTAAATTATAATTAACTACACCATGATGAGGTGATTTTGGCTTTTCATTAGCATTAAATGCTGTCACTTGCTCAAAAAACTCTTCATCAGACATAGATTTAATCTTGTTAAGCAATAACCTAGCTTTTTTATTTAAACCAATCTTTGTATCAATCATTTGCTTATGACCATATAAGTCACGGAAAGATTCATAAGTTTCTTTATACATAATATGACAATGATGTTCTAAAACAAAAGTGTAGTTACCATATACACATACAAATTTAGGATATCCTTTATGGATATTTTTTGCTACAAGATTTTTCTCAAATGCATTAAGCTTATCAGTTAACCATTTAGTAGGATTAATGAAAAGTTGATGCCTTACCTTTAGAGCCATCTTATCAGTGTTATTAATCCACTGATGGCATCTATAGTTAAAGATTTGAGTTTCAAAAGATAATGTTCTATCTGTTACAGTAACATTACCAGAATGACCCTTAAATAATTTCCAAGAATCAAACCTAAAAACTGTTCTGTATTCAAATTCACTATGTCTATTGTTTGAACGAGATAAAATCTCTGATGCAATACGAATCTTTCTTTTAAGTTTAGTAATAATATCCATGACTGTCCTCCTTTTTTATTCTACTCCTCCAATCAAAAGTTAGAACAATAAATGGAACAGTTATAAATGCTTGTCTGCTTCTAAAACCAACAGCTAAACCAAGACCATAAAAGAATTCTGTATTTACTTTAGGTATCATTTTTATTTTATCAAGAAATACAAACCAAAAAAATGATTGTAAAACCGTAAATAAAGTAAGAATGATTAATATAAGCTTACTCATTGTCCCATTCTCTGTATATAGAAGTACATGAGCAGTAAATGTAATCATGCCTAAAGGCAATAACACTGTGTATATAAATTTGATTAATGTTTTCATACCTGTTCTTTTATAAAAGTTTTAACATGTTTACCATTTTCATATACATGAACATCACCTGAAGCTCTTGTCCATGCAAGATCTATTGAAGGTGTCCATAAAGATTTGTTTGAGTAACTAAAGTAGTTGTAAGTGTAATGCTTTTCCATTGTTGAAAGTATTAAGTAAAAAAATTATTGAATGCACTTCTGTTACTAGGCTCATGTGCTCAAGCCCTAGGTCTTAACCAATAGGATTCTCAGCAAGATGCATGTTGATTTCATCAGCAGAAAGATATCCTTGGACATCACTCTCTCTAAAATCATACATCTCAAACGTTTTCACTCCGTCACCATACAATCCATGACCACCACCAACAATGCTAATGATAACTTTATCATCATTATTGTGTAGTTTCCATTGAGTTGCACCTGAAACAACAGAGTGTGTTTGTTTGCTAAAAGAATCAGGAAATTTTAAATCCATTTCTTTGTACAAGTTTAATTAAATAAAATAAAAAGTTATTCTTCTATGCTGCACGCTGGTAATAGCATAAGAAATACTAAAGTTGGTATAAGAAACACCATCATTAAAGTCTCATCTCCTATATACCCAAAATATAATCCATTCATTGCAAAGAATGCAATAACAGATAAGTTAAGACCATATGCAGTCTTAGTCATAAATCTAAACATCTTTTTCATAAACATTATTTTTATTAGTTCTAACTAAATTATTTGATTGATACTCATCATAATCTGGATATTTATAATAAGCCAAATCCATAGCATGATATTTAGTTGTAGCAGTAATTTTTACCACATGTCTCAGCTTTCCTTTCTTAAGGACAACTGTAAAAGTTCTGTGATTCTCCATAAACATTGTATTAATTAAATAAAAAAAATAAAACCTAGCACTACTCGGTTTTAACATCAATGACTTCACCATTACGTTTATTCGTTTGATAGAAATCAGGTACAAGGGGGGAGTATGAATATTGAATGACTTTGGTCGCGAACACC
>CAKZOX010000199.1 GCA_937138295.1 uncultured Campylobacteraceae bacterium | reverse complement strand
CTCCGTTTACTACTGTTTCTATAAAATTATATCCTTCTTGTATATTTAATATTGCAACCCCTAATACACAACAATTTGTTGTTATTAATGGTAAATAAACCCCTAGAGCATTATATAAATTAGGCGATAATTTTTGAATTGCCATTTCTACAAATTGAACTAAAGAAGCAATGATTAATATAAACATTATTGTTTGTAGATATTCTAAATAATACTCTCCAATAAATCCTCTATCACAATTAGGACAATTGAAGAATAAATCGTGTTCATTATTATTAACTTCAACTGCACCAGCAAATTGAGGGCTTATTGAATGATGACATCTAGGACATTTATTTGGAATCTCATGTATTCTAGGCATACCTTGTAGTACCACAATTATTCCTTTTTAATAATTTAGTACATTATATCAAAAAGAGTTTTAGTGATAGATATTTTTTAGGAAGTTCAAGGCAAGAGTAGAAATTTTGTTAGGAGCTTACTGGAGTAAGTGAGTAATAAAATTTCTGCGATAACGCAGAAATTTCCTGTGCTTACACTCTCTTTGAGAAAAAAGAGCTATTAATAAAACTCTTTTTCTAAAAATCATCAAAATTAATTGAACCTTTTGAATAATTTACTACATTACCCTCAAAGAAGTTTGTTCTTTGATCATTGAAGCTTGAATATCCATCTACCCATGGAATTGGATGTTTTACATTATATTCTGGTTTATATCCAACTGCATCTAATCTTTTATCAGCTAGATACTCAATATACTGTCTTATGATTCCATCTGTAAAACCTAAGATTTGACCTTGTGTTATATATGAACCCCACGAAGCTTCTAAATCAACTGCTTTTCTAAACATTGCTCTAACTTGTGCTTCTAACTCAGGTGTAAATAAATCAGGTCTCTCTTTTCTTGTAGAGTTAATCATATTTTGGAAAAGTAAAAGGTGAGTAACTTCATCTCTTTGGATGAATTTAATCATTTGAGAACTCCCTAGCATTTTTCCTGATTTTCCTAAGGCATACATAGCTGCAAATCCTGCATAAAAATATAAACCCTCTAAAATTTGATTAGCAAACATTGCTAATACTATTTTTTCATCACTTAAATCACCTGAAAGATTTTTATAAACACCTGCTATATAATCATTCTTTTCTCTTAATTTACTATCATTTTTCCACATATCATAGATTTTGTCTGTATTATCAGAGATTGATTCAACCATAACAGCATATGATTTACTATGATTTGCTTCTTCATAAGATTGTCTTGAAAGGCATGCATTTACCTCAGGTGCTGTTATATATGGATTAATATTATCCATCAAATTATTTGTTTGTAGTGAATCCATAAAAATAAGTTGAGATAAAACTAAATCATACATTCTTTTTTCAGCAGGAGTTAGATATTTATAATCTTTTGCATCTGCTGTCATCTGAACTTCTTTAGGAAACCAAGTATTTGCTTCCATTGTATCCCAAAGATTTAGAGCCCATTGATACTTCATTCTTGTGAAATTTATCATTCCATCAGGATTTCCACCAAATATTCTTCTATCATTTAGTGACTCTTTTGACTCTGGATTATATATTACTTTTCTTGCCACTTTGTTCCCTTATATTCTTTTTGTCATTATATTAAATAGTTATACTCTTTTATAGATATAAAATGTCAAGTTATCCTACTGACAACCTGAACACTCCATAGATCTATCTTCAACATCATTTGCAGCTTCAGGAGATTGACTTCTTAGATAATAAGTTGATTTTAGACCTAACTGCCATGCTAATGTATAGATTTGGTGCATATATTTTCCACTTGCCTTATCTAAGCTTAGGAAAATATTTGTACTTTGACCTTGGTCTATCCATTTTTGTCTAACAGCTGCTGCTTTTACAATATCTAATTGGTCAACTTCATAAGCAGGTGTATAATAAGACCATGTTTCTGGACTTAGCTTTGGTACAACCACAGGAATAAGTCCTGATAAATTCTCTTCATACCATTTTCTTTTATACACAGGTTCAATAGCTTGTGTAGTTCCTACTAAAATAGAGATAGATGATGTTGGAGCGATAGCCATTAAATAACCATTTCTCATACCATCTTTTTTAACTTTTTCTCTTAAGCTATCCCAATCATATCCAGCATCAAACAGATCTTTGTTTACTAAAGCATTTACAGCTTGAGGAGCATGATCATGTGGCATAATACCTTTTGACCAGTTTGAACCATCAAAAGTTGGATAAACACCCTTTTCAATTGCTAAATCAGAGCTTGATTTAATTGCATTATATGAAATTGCTTCCATAACAGAATCAATCTTTTTAAAGTGTTCATTTGAACCCCAAACAAGTTTCTCTTCAGCTAACATTTGAGATTCACCCATAACACCTAAACCAATACTTCTTGATTTTAAGTTTGTAGCTTTTACTTTTCTAAGTGGATAGAAATTTAAATCAATAACATTATCAAGCATTCTAATAGCTGTTGGAACTACTCTTTCAATATCCTCTTTTGTATGGATTTTACTTAAGTTAATAGATGCTAAGTTACAAACAGCTGTATCACCATCTGTTTTCTCTTTTTCAACTATAAAGATTTTTTTACCACCAATTGAGTCTAAAGCTGTAACTTTATTTGCTTTTTTTACAATTCCTGTATCAACTTTTATCAACTCCTCTTCTTCATGAGTTGTAATTGTTCCATCTTCAAACTCTAATTTGATTTTATAAGAGTTTGGATTTGTATTTTGGAAAATCTCCGTACATAGATTTGAGCTTCTAATATGTCCTACGTGTGCATTTGGATTTGCTCTATTTGCATTATCTTTAAAACATAAAAATGGTGAACCTGATTCAAAATATGATGTTAAAATCTTTTTCCATAAATCTTTTGCTTTAATTCTCTCTTTTGTAATAGAGTCATCATTTTCATACTCTACATATCTTTTTTCAAAAGCTTCA
>CAKZOX010000198.1 GCA_937138295.1 uncultured Campylobacteraceae bacterium | reverse complement strand
TCAATGATTGTTACTTTTACCCATGTTTCATCAATTCCATAGAATAATTTAAATCCAACTAATACAATAATTGGAACAATAACCATTTTTAATAACATAGCTGTTGAAACAACATGGAATTTTTGAAAAATATGCTTTAATTCTAATTTCATTCCAATTGCAATCATAGCTATAGGAACAAGTGTAGCCCCTAATGTTTCAGTTGTTAAAAGTAAAAAATTTGGCACTTCAAAGTTTTTTGCTAAAACTGTAATAAAGAACATAATAGTAGGAGGAAATAAAAATACACTTTTAAATATTCCTGAAATATTGTTTTTCTTACCAGCTCCCCATGTGATAATAAACATACCAATTGAAACTAAAAGTAAGAATGAACCAAATAAATCATATATCAAACCATATACAATATAGTCTTGTCCATAGAAGGCATCAATATAAGAAAAACCAATAAATGAAGTATTACCAAATGTAGCCATTATCATAAATGTAGCTAATAGTAATCTATCAAGTTTTAGAATAGTTTTTCCAACAATATAGGCTAATGCTAAGTTAAATAGAATAAATCCTATAAACATTAGAATTAATCCTAAAATTGTTTCATCTAAAACTAAAGGGTAGATTTTAGAAAAAACAATTGCAGGTAAAGAAAAGTAAATGATAAACTCAATAAGTTGTTTTGAGTTATCATGAAATACTACTTTAAATAAATATCCTAGTAGTAAATACATAGCTATTGGTAAAACTGGATCTAACAATAATAACCTTTGTGTAAATTTTATACAATTATATTTAATAATATCTTGTAATGATATTATGTATAATCAACCATGGAAATTATATATCTTAAATCAGTTGATTCAACCCATTCATATTTAAAAAATTATATTAGTGAAAATACATATACACAGCCAACTTGTGTTTACACAAATTTACAAACAAATGGAATTGGAAGTAGGGGAAATTCTTGGGAAGGAATAGAGGGTAATTTATTCTTTTCTTTTGTAATAAATAAAGAACTGTTACCTAAAGACTTACCTATGCAAAGTACATCAATATATTTTTCATATCTATTAAAAAAAGTTTTAAAACAAAAGGGTTCTAATGTTTGGTTAAAGTGGCCAAATGACTTTTATATGGAAAACAAAAAAATAGGTGGAACAATTACAAATTTAAGTTCAAATTTGTTTTATTGTGGTGTAGGTTTGAACTTAATTAGTGTTTGTGAAGATTATGGTAATTTGGATATTTCAATAGATTGTAATGAAGTTTTAAATGAATATTTTAATTTGGTAAACTCAAGGGTATCATGGAAGAATGTTTTTAGTGAATTTAAGATAGAATTTGAAAAAAGTAGAATGTTTAAAGCTACAATAAATGACAAAAAAATCTCATTGGAAAATGCTTTGTTAATTAATGACGGTTCCATAGAAATAGATGACAAAAAGGTGTATAGTTTAAGATGACAGAAATTATTTCAATTGCCAATCAAAAAGGTGGTGTAGGTAAAACTACTACTGCTGTAAATTTAAGTGCAGCCCTTGCTTTAGAAGGAAAAAGAGTATTATTAATTGATGCTGATCCTCAAGCAAATGCAACTACTTCTCTAGGGTTTCATAGAGACGAATATGAATATAATATTTATCATGTAATGATTGGAACAAAAGATCTATCTGAAATTGTTTTAGATTCTGAAATTGAAAATTTAAAAGTAGCACCTGCAAATATCGGATTAGTTGGTATTGAAAAAGAATTCTATAAAGATATGAAAGATAGAGAGCTAGTTTTAAAAAGAAAGATTGACCCTATTAAGCATGAATATGATTATATTATAATTGATTCACCACCTGCATTAGGACCAATTACGATTAATACATTAAGTGCATCAACATCTGTACTTATTCCAATTCAATGTGAATTTTTTGCTCTTGAGGGATTAGCACAGTTATTAAATACTATAAAATTAGTTAAACAAAGTATAAATAAAACCCTTGAAATTAGAGGTTTTTTACCTACAATGTATAGTTCACAAAACAACTTATCAAAGCAAGTTTTCGCTGACTTAGCACAGCATTTTGAAAGTAAACTTTTCAAAATAAATGGGAACTCTTATGTTGTTATACCAAGAAATATTAAACTTGCTGAAAGTCCAAGTTTTGGTAAACCAATTATGCTTTATGATGATAAAGCAATAGGTACAAAAGCATATACAAATCTTGCAAAAGCAATTGCAGGTTAATTTTAATTCATTTATAGGAAATAAACATGGCACTAGGTAGAGGATTAGGTGAGTTATTAGGTGAAGTTGAAACAGCTTATGGAAAATCAAGCAATACAGCTGAAAATAAAGAAGAGACAAAAATTAAAATCTCTAAGATTATTACTAACCCAAATCAACCAAGAAAAATATTTGATGAAGATAAGCTAAATGAATTAGCAGATTCAATTCAAAACCATGGATTAATTCAACCTATTGCTGTAAAAAAGAATGAAGATGGAACTTATACTTTAATTTCTGGAGAAAGAAGATATAGAGCCCATAAAATTTTAAATAGAGAATCAATTGATGCAATAGTTTTAGATGTAGAAGATTTAAAATTAAGAGAATTAGCATTAATTGAAAATATTCAAAGAGATGATTTAAATGTCATTGAATTAGCATATTCTTATGCACAACTTATAAACGAACACAACATCACTCATGAAGAATTAGCTACAAAAATTTCTAAAAGTAGAAGTTCAATCACAAACACTCTTAGATTACTTCAATTGTCTTCATATGTTCAACAATTATTAGCTAATAATAAAATATCTGCAGGTCATGCAAAAGTAATGTTAAATCTAAGTGAAGATGAACAAAAAATAGTTGCAGACACAATAATTGGTCAAAAATTATCTGTTAGAGAAACTGAAAATTTAGTTAAAAATTTGAAAAGTGATGATAAACCTAAGAAGCTTAAAAAGACATTAAAAAATGACTTTAATTTTGAGCCTTTAAATGGAATAGTAGATAACCTAAAAAAGAATGATTTAAAAGTAAAAATAGATAAAAATTCTTTAAAAATAGAACTTAAATCACAAGACGATATAGACCGTCTTTCAGCGCTTTTGAATTTAAATTCGTAACACTTCTTAAAAAAAATTAATCATATTTAATCCTTTAATAAATTTTTATAGTTTGTTTTGCTAAAATGTATAAGTTTTAGTCAAACTAAACTGTAAAAAATATGGAGGAATGAATGTTAGACATAAGTCCTGTATTATTGCTTAGTGTAGCTATAATCTTTCTTTTAGCTCTTGCTAGGCTAAATAGTTGTCTATTCAGACCACTACTAAAGCATATGGAAGATAGAGAAGCTTCTATTTCGAAAGATTTAGAAGATGCGAAATCTAATGGTGCTAACGTAGATGGTATGATTGCTGAAGCAAATAGTATTATTGCTGAAGCAAAAAAAGAGGCAGCTAGTATTAGAGAAGCAGCTTATAACGAAGCTAAAGAAAGTGCTGATGCTAAACTAGTAAAGGCTAAGTCTGATCTTGAAGCAAAATCGCAAGAATTTGCTAAAAGTTTAGATGCAGAGACTAAGGCTCTTAAAGAGACTTTAGTAGCAAGCATGCCTCAATTTAATGAGAGCTTAAAAGCTAAGCTTAGCTCGATTTAATGAAGGGAATTGTTGTGAAAAAGTGTTTATTTTTAGGATTAGCTTTAGTTCCAGCTGCAATGTTCGCTGCAGAAGGTGCGGAAACTGACTACGATATCGTACAAAGAACCGTTAACTTTATTATATTTGCTGGTATTTTATGGTACTTACTTGCTGATAAAATCAAAGCTTTCTTTTCTGAAAGATCTTTATCTATTCAATCTGAATTAGACAAAGTTCAAGAAACTTTAAAAGCTTCAGAAAATAAAATAGCAGATGCTGAAAAACAATTAGAAGATGCTAAGAAATTAGCAGCAGAAATTGTTGAAGGTGCAAAAACTGATATTGATGCTGTAAAGCAAAAAGTATTAGATGCAATTGACAATGATATTGCTAATTTAAATAAGAATTTTGATGAGATGACGAAAGTTGAATTATCAAAAGCAAAAAGAGAAGTTGTAAATGAAGTTCTTGAAGAGCTATTAAAATCAGAAAATATTAAATTAACTCAAGAAGAGTTAGCAAATATTGTTCTTAAGAAGGTTGCATAATGAGTAACTTAATAGCAAAAAGATATGTTAAGGCATTAATTGAAGGTAAAGAGATTTCTGAGCTTGAATCAATTGGTCAAAACTTAAACAGTGTAAAAGCTGCATTTACAGATGACAAATTCAATTCAATTTTATCTTCACCAGAAGTTTGTGTTGATAAAAAGGTTGAATTAGTTGTTTCTATGATTGAAACAGCTTCAGACTCTGTAGTTAATTTCATTAAATTATTAGGTGAAAAAAGAAGACTTAATCTTTTACCAAATATTGCTAGTGAATTAAACGAAGAGATCGCTAAATTACAAAATGTTTATACTGGTATTGTATATACAAATGAAAATCTTTCTGATGATTATGTAAAATCTATTGAAGAGAAATTTAGTGCAAAATTTAATGTAAGTTTATCATTATCACAAAACGTTTGTGATTATGATGGTATTAAAGTAGATATCGATGGACTTGGGGTTGAAATCTCTTTCTCAAAAGAGAGATTAAGATCACAATTAATTGATCATATTTTAAAAGCAGTTTAGAACTTAAAAGGAGAAATTGAATGGGTGCAAAAATTCAAGCTGATGAAATCAGTTCAATTATCAAAGAAAGAATTGATAATTTTGAATTAAATGTTGACGTAAA
>CAKZOX010000197.1 GCA_937138295.1 uncultured Campylobacteraceae bacterium | reverse complement strand
GACTATTAGAATAAACTTTAAATTCTCACTGATTAACTTTAATGTTCCCATAATTACTTGATAAAGAAGTCTCTGTCTTGTATATAGTTTTCCCACTTCTGCATTGAATAAATGATTGGTAAAGCATCTTTCCATGCTTTAGAAACCTTAAGTTGTCCTTTTTTAGGTCTTTTCTGATATACATAATCAGAATCACCATAAAACTCACCTTCTGATGATGTTATATATCCAAGTGGAGTTCTTACCGTCAATGATAAAGCTTCTCCTAACTCACCTAAAGTTCTAGTAGATGCAATTGGGGACTTAAACATTTGATGTAATTGTGTCCATGAATCAGGGAATACAGGCATAAATAATACCATTTCTTTATATGTTCTATCTGCCTGATACATTAAGAAGTTTTCAAACCTTTTCTCAAAGTCTGAATCATCATCATCATCTTTGAACAACCCTTCTAACATATAAGTTAAACCTAAAGTCATAAGCATTATACCAAGTTCTCCCAATGTCCTATATGTATTTAAAATAACATTTTCTGCTCTTGCTTCTGCTTCTTCTTGAGGACTTTCCATGTCATACTGTTCCTTAAATGTAGACATCCATTTTCTTGTATTAAACTCACCTTTTGCTACTTGTTCTGCAACATATCTACCTAGCTTAAACATAGATCTATATCTACCTTCCATCCATCCTAAGTTCTCATCAAAGTATTCTCTTCTAAATCTAGCTTTAATTGCTGGAGCAACCCATTTGTGAAACTGTGCAGCAAGTCTACCTACACTACTAGCTTGCATTACCATTCTATCTTCATAAGCATAGTTACCATGAATTTGTTTATTAACCTCACGGATTTTATTTCTAAGATCAAATCTATACTCATCTGTAAAAGGTTTTTCTTTACCACCCTTTTCTATAATAGTATCATAACCAGGCAGCAACTCTACTTCTTTTGTATCAGAGTTAAACCTGAATGCATCATATAAAGATAATTGTTCTCCATTTTTACCATCAGAGCTTTTTCTTATCATTGTATCCATTAGTATAGCCATACCAATCTTAGTTTGAACATTGTACTCAGCAGCATCTTGCATTACATAACCAACTTCTGTTGCTTTAGCAAACCAAGATTTAAAAACTTTATCAGCTTGGTTTCCAGCTTCACGTATATCTGACTTATCATCCATCATCCTGAATAAATCAACAAGTGCTTCATACTTGCTACCTGCCTTATATGGGTCATAAGCTTTTTTGTTTGATAGTTTCATTGCATTAAATGTAGCAAGATCAATCATATCTTCAGAATTATATGCAAGTCTTTTAACAAGATCAGGAAGAGCTCTTTTATTAAACTCTACTTCAGCTCTAGCATATGAACTTAATGCAAAGAATCTTTGACCTAGTGCTTCAATAGAGTTATTTATTCTACCTAATGCATAGTTATTAAAGTTACCAAATGGGTTAAAGGCAACATATGATAAAGAAGAAAACTGTATTAAACCATCTGCTAGTTTATCCATAGTATTTCTTGTTACTTTATCATTGTCATAGTATACCATGTTCATCCATTTCTTGGCTCTTCTTAGAACATTAGACTCTGTACCTGGTTTACCTATTCTATGTTTACCAATACCTACATCTTTCATTTTAGTTCTTACATTCTTGTAGGTTCTAGTATCTGCAGTTTCTTCATACTCTCTTCTTTCAATAACATTTACCATTGCTTTAAGAGTATCTTCAACTTCATTCATAGTTTCATAGTGTTCAGCCATTGCATTAAACTTTAACAATGCTGCCCCCATGTCTAAGTTCAATTCCTCAGCAGCTGGTGCATTCTGAATTTTTAGTTTTTCACCTCTCAAGAATTTTAGATCTGTTTTGTATTTATCAATACCTATCTTATTATCTTTTCTTTTTTCATGTAATGCTTGTATATTGCTTTCTATATTAGCAAGCTCTTCTTCACTTCTTAACTTCCCTGTATAGAATATAGGCATAGAATCAATTAGATTACCTTTTTCATCTGTAAGAACAACCTTAGTTGTACCAGTTTCTGTAAAAAGATTCTTAACTGATCTAGTAGTATCAGCCCACATTTTAGTTACAATATTTGGTTTATCTTTAAACTCTTCATATAACTTACCTTTTATAACAGGCATCTTACCAAGCATTGCAGTTCTTTGAGCTTGTGGTAATTTAGCAAGCATGCCCTCCTCATATAATCTAATAAACATATTATAGAAATCTCTTTGAGCTTTTTCTAATTCAGTTGTTGGATTATTTAACTTATCATATTTAGCACTAGTCATAGATCCTTTTGACCTACTCTGAGCCTTTGCTACTCTATATTCATTCTTAGGAACATCTATAGTTTTACCTTCTATTATTTGACCTGTTGGTAAACCATTTTGTCCAATAACTGCTTTAGTATAATCTATTTCTTCATAGTATTTAGCTCTATAAACTCTATAGTCTCTATCAGGGACACTTGATTTTTTAACCCAGTAACCAGCATTTCCGGCAGGAACAAAGTATTCGTATTTTGCTCTAATGTCTTTAAACTGTTGACTATAGTCATGAAAGTCTCCTGATCTAGCTTTACCCCCTGGACCTACTTCTTCTGCTCTCCAGAATTCAGCATATGCTTTCTTAGCCTGGAATAGTTCTTTGTTATATTTTATATCAGAAGGATCTGCTTCATCTAGATTGGTTATATTTATATAAGACTTCCAGTTACCAGTTTCATCTAGCAATGCTTCCCTTCTCTTCATCATTTCATTGTAGTACTGAGGGCCTAGTTTTTTTACATACCTTCCTGATGGTTTACCATCCTCATCAAACTCTATCATAAAGTCATATAACTTTTGAGGATCTACATTAGGTGATAGTTTTTGAAGCCTAGAGGCAGCAAATCTTATTTCTGAATCTCTTGTTTTTAGTTTGTCTAATAATTCTTGCTTTTTTCTTTTATAGATTTTATCCATAAGTGCAAGCAAAGTATCTTTAGATGTAGCTAAATCTCCCGTTTGATATTCTACACCACTTATATCTTCAGCAAATTTTAAAAGATCATCTATCTGTTCCTCTGTAAAATTTCTGTTTGAATTTGTTCTTACAACTTCTTTAACATAGTTATCTATAGCTTGATCAATTAATCCTTCTGTACTCTTTGTACCAACAACTTTGTTTGCTTCAATTTGTAAGTTTAATACTAAAGTTCTTTGTGTTGCATTAAGTTCCTCTAACTTTTCTACTTCATAAAGATTTCTATAAGTTTCTATAAATCTATCATAATTAAGTACATAAGATATATACTCACTCTTACCAAAGTTTTTTGGATCTTCTACATAAGTTCTAAACTTTCTAACATCCTTTAAAGCATCCTGTAAAAACTCCGTGTATAGTCTATTAATAGATTTCCTACCCATTGTAGTATCTAAACTAATAGCAGCTATAGCTTGTGCTATATTATCTAATGTAGCAGTCTCTGATTTACTCATAAAAACTTGACTACGTACATTCTTAATTGCTTTTGCTTTATCTAGAAGTGCTCCTTTGTATGAATCAAGAACTCCAAGTACCATCTGTATACCAGGATCTCCTTTCTCAAGATCTACACCTGCTAAAGCTTCTTCAACTGTTAATTGATTTTCATGATCAATAGGATTATCATTTAGATTTTCTAATGTTTCTTCAATATCAGCTTGACCTATTGGATCTGTGTTAGCAGGAACTAAATAATCAAACAAATTTTTATTTTGTGAAGGTGGATGATCTGTTAAAGTATCATATCTAAATGTACCTAAAAACTTTTGGTCTAACTCTTTACCTGTGATATCTACATGAATGTGAACAGTTGATGCACCAAATTGTTCCATAGATACTTTATATCCCATATTCTCCAACATTCTTCTATAAATGTTTACTTGCAGATTATGTTGTTGTCTTGTAGATAAACCTTTAACACCAGTAAGTTTAGCTAAGTCTGCATCTTCTTCTAAAGGAAACTCATTATCATATAATGGATTATTTAAAACAGGATTCTTACTTGTTTTTAAATCCACTATTTGCATCTCACCATTTGTACCTATAATAACAAGGTCAGCCGTACCTGCTGTTTTTGTAGCTTTATCAAATAAAACAACTTGAGTTAAAGGAACTCCTCCTTTATCTGTAAGATCTCTGATTATTTTATCAATAGTATCATAAGCCTCTTTAGCTTGCTCCTGATTTAATAACTTCAGGTTATCTTTGATCTCTTCAAATGTTTTGTTTAATACAATACCATCTAATATAGAATCAAACTCATTACCTATCTCAAGGTTAAGTTGTACTAACTTCTGTTTCTCTGGAGTCATTGTACCTTTAATTCTTTGTGTGGTACTTTTATATACTTCTCCTGAGTTGATGTCCATGTATGTATGATCTTTCTCATTCAATACTACAACCGGACTATCTGTATCAATGTCTGCTAAACCTCCAGCAAGCATAAACACTTCTTCTTCTGATTTAACAGAAGCATGTGTTAATTTTTTAATTATCTCTCTTTGAACATCTGTTGTAGATTGATTTATTGCATAATCTACAACTTCCTGTACCTGTGGAGAAAGGTTAAACTTAACTTTTGGTTTGACTGTATTCTTAAGACTAGTGTCAAAGACAATATCTTTTGTATTAATAAGCTTAGCAATATCAGTAAGCTTTGTAGTCTTTGCATTTAATCCTGATGCTCTAATAATAAGAGGTTTACCAGTAACATACTCATGTAAGTTTGTAACAATACTTGAGAACCACTCTAAAAATTCTTTAACCTTATCTAAGAAACTCTTTGTAGGTTTAGTTTCATACTCATTATTAAAGTGTCTTGACAATGCCTGAGTTACTAATTCTAATGCTCTATCTGTTTCATTAAATCCTCTAGCAGTTGTATAAGAGTTTTGAATCTGTTGATTTAATTGAGGAAAAGTTTTCTTAGCCTCATCAAGCAAATTCATAAACAGTTCATTATTCTGTTCATGTACTGCATCAATAAATGGATGTAGTATTTCTTCTATTGCTGTTTCATTGGATGTCCTTCCTTGTATTAAGACAGCAGTGTTATCATAAAAAAGTGAGTTAACCTGGTCAAAAGGAACTGTGTTACCATTTTTTCCTTTTGGTCTAGCTTCTGCAGGCAGACTATTATAAGCTCTTTCTGCTTCAGCTGGAGTAAGCACCACAACATTTGTATTTGGAAAAATCCTAACTAAATGTTGTAATAAACTTTTGGATCTTGGTGTTACTCTTAGTCTAGAAGGTTCAACAATATCTGAGGCTGTGAATAAGTTATTCTTAACTGTTACTTTTAGTTTTCCTTTATGGGGAACAATCTCAACCGTGTCTTTAGTTAACCCATTTATTTCTAAAAATCTGTAAAGCTCTTCAACCTTTCTATTCTGAACTCCAAGGCTTGGTATTCTAGATGCTTCATTATATGCTACTGATTCAGTTCTGGTAATATAATACTCATTATCAGATTTCTTATTAATGATTTTATTTCTACTTAAGTTAGCTAACAAACTCTCACCAAACTCTTTTCTTTTTATATTAAAAGCGGCTTTTGATACTTTAATAAATTCATTAGCTTGTACAACTGTAGGAAACTCTTCACTATTATTTGCCTTTTGCCAGTTCCCTATTATGTCATTGACTCTCAGTACGTTACCTCCAAAGTTTTCACTTAACTCTACGTACTCAGGTGCATTTCTATTATAACATGTTGCCATTCTTAATTATTTTATATTTTTAAAATACATTCTTTAACTTCTTCAATAAACTCATCAGCAGTCTTGGTTGTTTCATTAAACGTTTCAATCAATTCTTCTAGACTATTTATTCCTGCATCTTCTAGTGATTTAAGATACTTCTTTTTTACTGCAGGAAAGGATGATTTGTCTATAAAGTTATTATTATCAAATTTGAATTTGCGATGGTTGTAACCAGCAACTACAAAATTATACATTGGATGTTCAATACCATAATAGTCACCACTTTTAGAATAGGTCAAAAGCATAAATTGAATACTCTTATCTGCTCCTTTTACAG
>CAKZOX010000196.1 GCA_937138295.1 uncultured Campylobacteraceae bacterium | reverse complement strand
AGATAATGCAGGAGGAATTCCTTCTTCAATTATTGAAAAAATATTTGAACCATATTTCTCTACAAAGCATAAAAGCCAAGGTACAGGTATAGGACTTTATATGTGCGATCAAATTATTTCTAAACATATGAATGGAATAATAGAGGTTTCAAATGAAAAGTATAAATACAATGAAGTAGAGTATGAAGGGGCGAAATTTAGTATAGTTCTTTATGATGAATAATTTAATTTTTGATATAATATATATATAAATACATTAGGAATTTTATTGAATTGGTTAGAAATTGATAGAAAACACGTTTGGCACCCTTATAATTCTCTTCCCTCAAAAACAAAACTTTTAGCTGTAAAAAGAACAGACAAGACAAAAATATTTTTGGAAGATGGAAGAGAGTTGATTGATGGAATGAGCTCTTGGTGGAGTGCAATTCATGGATATAATCATCCAAGACTAAATGAGGCATTAAAAAAACAAGTTGATATTATGCCCCATATTATGTTTGGTGGAATTGCCCATGAAAAAGCTGCCCATCTTTCAAAGCTTTTAGTTGATATAACTGGACTAAACTCTGTATTTTTATGTGATAGTGGTTCTGTTTCAGTGGAAGTTGCACTAAAAACAGCAATACTTTATCAAAAAGCAAAAGGAAAAGAGAAATATAAGTTTTTAGCCCTTAATCATGCTTATCATGGTGATACTTTAGGTGCTATGAGTGTATGTGACCAAATTAACTCTATGCATAGTATTTATGGCTCTTATTTACCAAAACATATATTTACAAAAGAACCAGAATTAGGCTTTGATAGTGATTGTAGTGCTTCTATAAAAGAGCTAGAAAAAAGTTTTAAAAATCATCATGAAGAGATAGCTGGATTTATTCTTGAGCCAATTGTTCAAGGTGCAGGTGGAATGAGAATTTATAATCCCAAATATTTAAAAAAAGCTAGAGAATTATGTAGTAAATATGATGTTCTTTTAATAGCTGATGAAATAGCAACAGGTTTTGGACATACGGGTAAAATGTTTGCTTGTGAACATGCAGATATTAAGCCTGATATTATGACTTTGGGAAAAGGATTAACGGGTGGTTATATGACAATGGCTGCTATGATTACATCTAAAAATATTAGTGATACAATTTCAAATAGTCAAATTGGGGTATTAATGCATGGACCAACTTTTATGGCTAATCCTTTGGCTTGTAGTGTTGCTATTGCTTCAATTGAGCTTCTTTTAGAATCACCATGGCAAAAAAATGTTAAAAAAATCGAGACTATTTTTAGTGAAAATTTAAAAGAGCTTTCAAAGCTTGAATTAGTAAAATCTGTTCGAAATATTGGAGCTATTGGTGTAATTGAGTTAATAGATGACTCTTATGCACAAGAGATACAAGATTATTGTGTAAGTAAAGGAGTTTGGATAAGACCCTTTGGTAAACTTATTTACTCAATAGTTGCATATACTATTAGTGAAAATGATTTAAGAAAAATTGTAAAAACAATGGTAGAAGCCATCAAAAATGTTGAACTAAATAATTAGATAATAAAATTTAAGAAGTTAATATGAAAAAGAAACATTTAAAACAATTGGTAGCAAATTTACCTAAAACACCAGGGGTACTTGGTAGAAATAGATTTTTTAATAGTGCTGTTTTAGTTCCACTAATTAAGAAAAAAGGTGAGTATTACTTACTTTTTCAAAAAAGGGCTGCACATATAAGACAAGGTGGTGATATTTGTTTTCCAGGTGGAAAGCATGAGCAAACAGATAAAACTTTTTTGCATACGGCTATTAGAGAAACCCATGAAGAATTAGGTATTGATGAAAAAGACATAAAAATATTAGGTCAACTTGATACTTATGTTGCTCCTATTGGTGCTGTTATTGAGCCTTTTGTAGGGATTATTAAGAAAAAAGCTTACAAGAATATGAAAATAGATAAGAATGAAGTTGAAAAAACTATTTTAATTCCTTTGAAGTTTTTTAAAGAACATAAACCTTTAGAATATACTTTAGCCCATGAAATTCATCCTTATAAAATAGATGAAAATGGAAAGAAAAATGTTTTATTTCCTGTTGAAGAATTAGGATTACCTGATACTTATAAAAAACCATGGGGAAATAAAAGACATGAAATATGGGTATATAAATATGAAGATGAAGTAATATGGGGTATTACTTCTGTGATAATTAGAGATTTAATAGAAAAATATGGAGATGATAATGAATAGTATAGTAATAGGTGAAAAACTTATTAATCCATCTAAAGTGGTATGTATAGGAAGAAACTATGTGGATCATATAAAAGAGTTAAACAATGAAACACCTGATATGGTTTTTTTTATTAAACCAAACTCTTCAATATCACAGCAGTTAAAGTTTCCTGAAAACTTTTCAAGTTGTCATTATGAAGCTGAAATATCTTTTTTAATTGAAGAAAATTCAATCAGCGCCGTTGGTTTTGGTTTAGATTTAACATTAAGAGAAGTTCAAAGTAAACTTAAAGAAAAAGGTTTACCATGGGAAAGAGCAAAGGCTTTTGACGGTAGTGCTGTGTTTTCAAATTTTGTTCCATTTAATGATGATTTAGAAAAACTAAGTGTTGAATTATATATAAATGATGAGTTAAAGCAAAAGGGTGGAGTGGATTTAATGATAAATGAACCCCATGATATTATAGATGAAGCAAGAACTTTTATGAGTTTTGAAGATGGAGATATTTTAATGACTGGAACTCCAAGTGGAGTTGGAAAGTTTTTTAAAGATGATGTATTTGT
>CAKZOX010000195.1 GCA_937138295.1 uncultured Campylobacteraceae bacterium | reverse complement strand
CGCATGAAAATTATGTTGTTAGAAGATGATTACTTACTTAATAAAGCTATAAAATTATATTTCAAATCTTATGAACTTGACTCTTTTTTAGATGGCAGTGATGCTTATGATGCAATTAATAGTAAATATGACGTTTATTTAATAGATATTGATGTACCAAATATAAATGGTATAGATATTTTAAAAGAGATAAAGTCACGATTTCCATTGGCTCATGTGATTATGATTAGTGCTACTATTGAAATAGATACTATTGAGATGGCATATAAATTAGGTTGTGATGATTATATAAAAAAACCTTTTGAAATAAAAGAGCTTGAATTAAAAATTGATTTAATTTCTAATAAGTTAAATAAACCAACTAAAATAGAAAATAATCTTGAATTTGATTTGAAAAATTCGATCATAATAAATGATGGCGAAAAAATCAATCTAACTTTAAAGGAAACAAAACTTTTAAACCTCCTGCTTAATAAAAGAGGGGAAATAGTCAGTAATGAATATATCCTGTATGAAATATGGGATTATGAAAATTCAAACAATCAAATAAGACAATTAGTTGGAAGGCTAAATAAAAAACTTCCAGAAAACATTATAAAAAATAGAAAAGGCCTAGGTTATATAATAGAATGAAAAGAAGTATAGTTTTATCGATTATTCTAGTAACTTCACTGTTTGCAGACAATGAGTTTATAAATGCACAAGCACCAAGTTTATCTTCAGCAGACTTACTGTTTCTAGCAGAAGAATCAAAAGAAAAAAATGATATTAATATGGTTGATAGAGTTACTAATGATGTTTCCTATAATATTGTGTATGATAATCAAGGAGCTCAAAATATATCCTTTAGGGGAATAGATTATAGGGCAACTAATTATTCTGAAGATTTAATACCATTTTTTAGAACAAGCTGGCAAAATTCAAATATTTTCAATATTTACAATAGTACAGATACAATTATAACAAATGGAGCAGCTAGACCATCTTCTTTTGGTGTTACTTCTATTGGAGGAGATTTTGAAGTTCATACTTCAGTTCCTAAAAGTGAATTAGAGGGTGAGCTTCATTCTACTGTTACAAAAGATAGATACTTTTCAAATCTAACAGTTGGAAGTAAACAAGATAACTTATATATAAAAACAAATCTGCAATATTTAAACAAAAACAGCTATGACATAAGTGATGACTTTGCTTTTAATGCTAATCAACCTACTAATGAGAGAGTAAATAGTGATAAAGAGTATCTTGGTGGAAATATAAAGATAGGCTATTTTTTAACAGATAAAGATGAAGTAGCTTTTAAATATGGGAAAAGTGCTTCAGAGTATGGAAATGAACTTGATGTATATGCACCTGACTATACAAGAGTCGAAAGACAAGATTTAGAAAGTTTTTATGGATATTATAATCACTTTGAAGATAATTATAAACTAAGTCTTAGAGCATATGTTGATAAATATGAAGATATTTGGGCAATTTATGAAGATAGTACATACACAACACTTAATCCATGGACAACTATTAATGGAAAATCAGTACTATATGATACATCAAGAAAAGGAATTTTAGCTAAAGCAGATTTATTTGAGAATGGCTTCTCTTTTGTAGCAAAGTATCAAGAGGATAAGAACATTCTTAAAAATAAATATGCAGGTGCAACACCACAATTTGTATATGAAAACTTCTTAGGAAGCGTTCTTTATAAAAAAACATACAATAGTATTCTTATTGATTCAGCTTTAACATATAAAAAATATCAACCTAAAGAAATTGATTATGATGGATATGCTTTTACATACACAGAAGGTGGTTCTAAGGGTGATATTTTAGATGCTCAAGTATCATTTAACTATAAAACCGCTTCAAATGAATATTATTTAAGTTTAGCAAAAACATCAAAAATACCTGCAATGGGTGAAATGTTTGCTTTTTCATATTATCAAGAACCAAATCCAAACTTAAAACCAGAAATTTCATATAATGGTGAAATTGGTCTAAAACACTATCTAAAAAATGGTTTATTAACAACTTCAATTTATAACTATGAAATAAAAGATAAAATTACTTATATAAAAACTTCTACACCGAAATATAAATACTATTACAATATAAACAAAGCAACTCACAGAGGTTTAGAGTTCAGATACTCTAATTTATTCTACAATAAAAACTTTTTGACCTTTTCATATGCATTTTCAAGAGCATATGCAGAAGATGGAACAACTTTAAATTTTATACCAAAACATAAAATCTCGATTAGCGATAAAGTGAATATTTCACCAAAATTAAGCACTACTTTTGAATATATGTACCAATCAAGTATGTATGACTCAGCAGATATAGTTAAAGCATACTCTTTAGTTAATTTACATACAAATTACAAAATCAATAAAGATTTAACAACAACAATTTCACTAAAAAATGCTTTAGATAAAAACTATGAGTACCAATATGGTATGCCAGCTGAAGGTAGAACATTTTACGCATCTTTAAACTTGAAATTCTAATATGAATTTACGAAAGCTTTTTTTTCTTTTTAGTTTATTATTAATATCTATCTCAAGTATATTTACTTATATCAATTATAAAAAGAACTTAGAGCTTTTAATAAAAAATAAACAAAATGAAAATGCCATAAAAGCCTCAATTGCAAAACAATCCATAGAAAATATATTAAACAACATCTACATAAAATTTACAGAAAACAAAGAGCTTCATAAGAAACTTTTTTTTGATTTTGCTAATGAGGTATCAAGAAACAAAAACTACGACCTAAAACAAATACAAGAAAAATTAAATAGCAAATATAAAGATTTTCATTTCGATTTATTTTTAATAAATAAAGATTTTATTATTTTTGATACTACTTATGATCCTGATTTGAATTTAAACTTTAAATACATACCAAGTGCCATACCAACTTTAAAAGCTGTTTATAATAAAGAAATTATACACAGGTTTTCATCTCCCTTGCTTGATATTTCAAGAAAAGATTTCATTCAATATCAACTGTATAAACCAGATAATGTAGACTTTATGGTGCAAATGGGAATTACAGCAGACAAAGATAAAGAACTTCTAAATGCCTTTGAAAGTATAAAGAAAAAAGTTCCTGACTTAAAATCTTATAATATTTATCTATTAAATAATAAGAAAAATTCAGACTACGTACAAATTGATATTTATTTTAATGAAAAGCTTGAAAAGGAGATTAAAGAAGATGGTTTGTTTCTTGAAGAGAGAGAAAAATTAAATATATTTAAGAATATTTATAAAAATATTTTTAATGAAGATTTAAAAAAATTAAACTCCTTTGAGATAAAAGATTCTATTAGTAATAAATTAGCTCAAAATGCATATCTATCAAGTAATGATTATGAAAATCTTGAAGATAGTTCAAATTTACTAATACCTGTAAATTTTTATATGCAAAAATTAAGAAATAGTGTTCTTGGTTACTATTTGATTATTGAACTTGACAATACACAAATTAAAAAAGAGTTACGAGAATTAAAAATTTGGAATTTTATTTATATATTTTTTCTAATATCTATTTTGACATTGATTTTATATATTTTGTATAAGAAAGTTTTTGCTCCTATTTTTTATATTAAAGATATGATGCAAAAAAAATCGAAGATTGAAGAGAAAATTATAAAATCAAATAATTATGAACTAGGCTTTGTAATGAAATCTTATAATGAACTTCTTTCAAATCTTAAAAGTGAAATTGATGAAAACATCTCTTTACTTAATAATTTTAAAATCTTTACATCAAACTCAATTCATCAAATTAGAATTCCTCTTTCAGTTATTAAAATCTACAATGAAATGATATCAAATAGTGAAATTGATGCTAAAGAAAATATTAAATCATCTGTAATAACAATCGAACATATTTATGACAATATGGCTTATAAAGTTAGACGTGATTATTTAGAATTCAACAAAGAAAACCTTGATGTTTCTACTATTTTAAAAAATAGAATATCTTTGTTTAGTGTAGTTGCAAATGCAAACGATAAGGAATTTATTTTTGATATTGATGAAGATGCTATATTTGAAATAAATAAAACAGAACTTGAATATATAATTGATAACAATCTATCAAATGCAATAAAATATGGTAAACATGCAAAACCTATTTATGTAAGCTTAAAAAAAGAGGATACTAGTTTTGTTCTAAAATTTTGCAA
>CAKZOX010000194.1 GCA_937138295.1 uncultured Campylobacteraceae bacterium | reverse complement strand
ATAGTTACTATTGATTTTTGAAGTTTCTCAATAAATGGCTCTTTTAATCCATCGAGAGCTGAAGGTCCTCCAAACATCCCTAACATTCCACCAAAACTTGATTGCATAACAGATTCTTTTAAAGAATCAAAAGCAGGTGAGAAATCTGTTTTATTAATAGCATCTTCTAAATCTAATGTTTTTTTAGCACTTGATACTTCCATTTCAAAAAACTTTTGCAAGTGTTCTTTTGTAAAAAACTGTTCAACTAAAAGCTTATGAATTGAAGCTTTAAATTCCTTAAATCTATTTTCAATTACACCACTTCCATATAAAAACGGAACTTTTTCAAAAAGCATATGAATAGCTAAAGTATTTGTAATTGCTCCACTAAAAGCAAATATTCCAATCATAAAAAGTGTGTTGTTATCATTTGAATAACCAAATGCCATAATTAATAAAGCAATAATATTCGTAATATCTGATTTATTCATGAATATCTCCTTTTTTTGAAGATTTTATCATATTGTATATTTATATATTTTAAATTTTAGTATCCACTTGTATCCATTGTGTAATTATTTATTTATAAAATTCCATTTAGATTAAGGAGATCATATATGATTGATATACAAAATGAAATAGAAAAAAAATTCCCATCTACTAAAAATAAAAATGGGATTTTTAAAAAATCATTATTTAAAATAGCTAAAAAACTTATTCATCAAGATGAGATTAATGAATTTTTAAAAGAAAACTCCCATTTAAAGGGAACTGAGTTTGTTGATGCTGTTTTGGATTACTTTGATTTTGATTATACTATTTCAAGTTCAGACTTACAAAATATACCATCAAGTGGAAAAGTGGTTATCATTGCTAACCATCCCTTAGGTGGTCTTGATGCCTTATGTTTATTAAGACTTGTTTCAACTGTTAGAAGTGATGTAAAAATTGTGGCTAATGACTTTTTAAGTGCATTTAAAACTTTAGACTCTTTATTGATACCTATTAATAACTTTAAATCAAAGCAATCAAAAGAATCTATAAAAAAAGTATATGAATCACTTGACAATGAAGAAGCGGTTATCATTTTTCCAGCTGGAGAAGTTAGTCGTGCTAGTACAAAGGGTGTAAAAGATCCAATTTGGAATAAAGGTTTTATAAATTTTGCCAAAAACTCAAATGCTCCTATTTTACCCATTTTAGTTGATGCTAAAAACTCTAAGACTTTTTACACTATTTCTATGATAAATAAAACTTTTTCAACTATTCTTTTATCACATGAAATGTTTAATAAAAAATCTAAAAGAATTGGAATTAAGATAGGTAAAATTATTCCAAATGAAAATATTTGTCCTAAAGGTATAGATAAAAAATATCTAGTAAATTTATACAAGAAACATATTTATGCATTAAAAAAAGGTAAAAAATCTTTTTTTGAAACTCAAAGTGCAATTGCCCATCCTGTTAACAGAAAAGATTTAATTAATGAGTTAAAAAAATCAAAACTTATTGGTGAAACTAAAGATGGGAAAAAAATCTATTTATATGATTACACTGAAGACTCAATTGTATTAAAAGAATTAGGAAGATTAAGGGAACTATCTTTTAGAAAAGTTGGTGAAGGAATAAATAAAAAAAGAGATACTGATAAATATGATATATATTATCAACATATTATTCTATGGGATGAAAAAGATTTAGAAATTGTTGGGTCTTATAGAATTGGTAACAGTGATTTTATTTTCAAGAATATTGGAGTAAATGGTTTTTACTCTAATAGTTTATTTAAGTTTCAAAAAGAATTTACACCTTATTTAAAAAATTCAATTGAATTGGGAAGAAGTTTTGTACAACCAAAATATTGGGGAACTAGAGCCTTAGATTATCTTTGGTATGGAATAGGAGCTTATTTAAAAAAGAATCCTAATATAAAATATATGTTTGGTCCTGTATCTTTAAGTGCTAGTTATCCAAAAACAGCAAAAGATTTAATGATTTATTATTATACTAATTATTACAGTTTAAAAATGGATTTAGTTGTATCAAAAACTCCTTATTTATATTCTAATAAGCTAGATGAAATCAAATCTGTATTTAATAATTTTGACAAAAAAGCAGATTTTAAATTTTTAAAATCTACCTTACAAAATATGAATTGTACTGTTCCTACTTTATATAAACAATATTGCGATATTGCAGAAGAAGGAGGAGTTCACTTTTGTGACTTTAATATTGATAAAAATTTTAGTGATTGTATTGATGGATTTATTTTAGTTGAAGTTGATAAAATCAAAGAAAATGCAAAAAAAAGATATATAAACTAATTAAATTAACTTTTTTACAATTAGACTAAAATATAATATAATTAAGAAAGTCTAAAAGGCAAAAAATGTTAATGCTAACTTATTTTTTTATTGCAATTGGTGTATCTTTTTTATGTTCAATTCTTGAAGCTGTTTTGCTATCAACTACAACTGCACATATAAAAACAGTTAAAGAAAAAAATCATAAACTAGGTTCATTAATGATGCATCAAAAAGAGAATATTGATTTCTCTATTGCTGCAATTCTAACTTTAAATACTTTTGCCCATACTTTAGGTGCAGCTGGAGTTGGTGCTGAAGCTGTGAAAGTATTTGGTCAAGATTATATGTTTTATATTTCTGCTGTTTTAACTTTATTAATATTAATTTTTTCAGAAATTATTCCTAAAACTTTAGGTGCATATTATTGGAAACCCTTAAGCAAGGTATGCACTATAATCATAAAATATTTAGTAATTATTACTTATCCTTTACTAGTTGTAATGAATAAACTAACTGACCTGATAAAACCAGATGAAAAAAAGCTTACTATTACAAAAGAAGAGATTGCAGCTGCTGCTATGGTTGCTGAAGAAAATGGTATTTTAAAAGAAAAAGAGACAAGTTTTATTGAAAATATTTTAAACTTTGAAAATATAAGAGTAAAAGATATCCATACTCCAAGAAGTGTAATGTTCGCATTAAGTAAAAAAACATTAATTTCTAGTTTTGAAGATCCATCAATATTAAATTATAATAAATTAAAAGAATATTCAAGAATACCTATTTATGGTGAAAATATAGATGACATTATTGGAATTGTTTATTCAAAAGAGTATTTTTACGAATGTATCTCAAATGAATTAGATGATAAAAGTAAAATTATCAAGTCTATTTATACAATAAATGAAAATATCCCTATTTCAAAACTATTGGATATATTTTTATCAAGAAAAGAACAACTTTTTGTAGTAACAGATAAATATGATCAAACAGTTGGTGTAGTTAGTCTTGAAGATGTAATGGAGACACTTTTAGGTACTGAAATTGTAGACGAGCAAGATAGGTTTGAGAACCTTAGAAAAGTTGCTAAATTAAAATTAAAATATTTTAATAAAACAAAAAATAGTTAAGTAGAACAAAAGTTCTACTTTATCCTATTCTACAATACATAACCTCATCAACAACAGCACGTGCAACTTGATCAGTTTGTACAATTACATGTTCTAAATGAAGACCTTCCAAGAACTCTTTTTCTTTATTTGTATTTACAGTTACAATAGTTTTTGTATTGTGAGTTAATTCATCAATTGCTTCACATATTAAGTGTAATACATCAGGATTATTTACAGCTACAATAACAGCAGACGCATCTTCAATATTTAATGAAGCTAAGATATGTTTTTGTGCAGCATTACCAAATACAATTGGTTCACCCTCGTCAAGTCCCCTTTGGAAAAACTTCATATTATGCTCTAATATTACATATTCTTGACCAAATGTTTTTAATTGTCTTACAATTGCTCTACCAAATCTTCCGTAACCTAAAACAACAACATGATTCTTTAAATTTACATCTACATTATGTAATTGACTTGATTCAAGCATTATATCTTCAGGAATTAATTTAGAAGCCGCCCATGATAATCTTTTTAAAATAATTGGTGTTAAAATCATAGAAATTACTATTGTCACAATTAATATTTGTGAATATTGAGGATCTACTAAATCTTTACTTCTTGCTAATTCTAAAATTGCTAGTGAAAATTCACCAATTTGAATTAAAGAAAGTGCTGTTTTAAAAGCAACTCTTTTGTTGTCTTCAATTCTTACTAGCCAATAAATAATTACATATTTTATCCCCATTAATAAAGGTAATAAAAGTAATATAATCCAAATATATTCATAAATAACTGTAAAGTTAATTTGCATACCAACAGTTATGAAGAACACCCCTAATAAAATATTTCTAAAAGGAATTAGGTCAGCTTCAACTTGATGTTTGAACTTTGTTTCTGCAATAAGCATACCCGCTACAAATGCACCTAAAGAATATGTAAATCCAAAATAATGTGCCATATAAGATGAACCAATAGCTAAAAGTAAAACTGAAGCTACAAATAACTCATCATTTTTTGTATTAGATACATGAGTTAAAAATGGTTCTAATAGATATTTACCACTAAAATATAGAATAGTAAGTAATAAAGCTGCTGCTATAATAGTCTTACCTATCATATATCCAATAGAATTATCTCCATCCATTGTAAAAAATGAAATCATTAAAAGAATAGGAATAACAGCAATATCTTGCATAATTAATATTCCTAAAACTCTTCTACCGTATGGTTTATTTATCTCTTTTGTTTCATTAAATGTTTTTAAAACAATAGCCGTTGAAGATAATGATAAAGCAGCACCTATAATAATAGATGTCTGAATTCCCATTCCAAGAACAAAATATGAAATACAAAATACGAATAAAGTAGTAACTAAAATCTGTAAACTACCCGTAAAAAAAACTTCTCTTTTCATTTTTTTAAGGTGATCTAGTGAGAATTCAAGTCCTATAGTAAACATTAGGAATACTACCCCAAACTCAGCTATCTCTTTTAAATCATGATTATTTACAGCAGCATGAAGATCGAAAACATATGCGATTATAGTTCCTGTAAGAATATAACCTATAATAGTTGGCAAATGAAATTTTTTTAATATTAAATTTACAATTAAAGCAATTGTAATAGCCGAAACTATAATTCCTAACATTTAATAATCTCCTTTTATTTGTAGTGCATTTGCTTATATCCTTCAAGTCTTTTTTTGTAACTTGAGTTAAGCATTGGGTTTTTATTATCTAAGAAGTCTATTGCTAAACACTCTTGATTTCCTCTACCTATTCTTCCTAAATATTGAACTAATCTTCCATAATAAGAAATAGGAGTGGCAAAAATAATTGTATTTAAATGGGGGAAATCTATTCCTTCTCCAAAATATGACGTTGTAGCTAAAACAAGAGATTTTTCATTTACTAATCTCATATTTTCAACTTGATCTTTTTTATTCATACTTCCATGAATAGCTACAAAATCAATATTTTTTTCCTTTAGCATACTTTCTAAAACATTAATATGTTCTATTCTATCAGTTAAAACTAATATCTTTCTATCAATATTTTCTATTATACTATTTAAAATTAAATTATTTCTTTTTTCATCTACACAAAGTTCATTTATAAGAGTAGAATAGTTAGAACTTTCACTTAAAAACTCTGTTTTTATTATTTGAAGTTTGTTATTATGAGTTCTTTTTTTCTTATATTCATAAGATATTTCACCTAATTGATAAAATAAAATAGGCTCTAAGGCATCTTTTCTTTTTGGAGTTGCACTTAAACCTAATATATATTTACCTGAAAAGTTTTTTATGATTTGTTCAAAGGTAACAGCTGGAATATGATGGCACTCATCTACAATTACAAAAGAGTAGTTTTTTATGATTTCAGGTTGATTTTTTAAACTTTGCATAGTTGCAACATCAATATCACCATTTAAAGTATTTTTACTTTTTCCAAGCATACCAATATCTTTTTTTGTATATCCAAAATAATCTACAAATCTTTGTATCCATTGAGTCAATAACATATTCTTATTTACTACAATTAAAGTTGAACAAGCTCTAACTTCAAACATTTTTGCACCAATTAAAGTTTTACCAAATCCAGGAGGTGCAACGCATATTGAGAAATCAGTTTTACATATCTCTTTTATAGCTATATCTTGTTCGGGTCTAAGTTTAAATTGAACACTTTTTGTTTCAACTTTCTTTTCAAATCTTTTATCATCTATTTTAAACTCAACTCTATTTTGCTTAAAAAAATCTATGATTGTATTTAAAGTTCCCCTTGGCATCATAAGATATTTATCATCTTCATCAAAGCCATTTATTACCCTTGGAGTATTATACAAAGGTTTTCTTAGTTGCATTAAAAGTTTAATTTGCGGATTTTCAAAACTAGCAAATGACTTTAGTTTTTTTAGAAAACTTTTAGAAAGATTTTTTGTTGGTATATATATAAAATCATATAATTTAATATCTAATTTGAAACTTGGAAATTTTATGTCTTCAAATTCTCTAATTATCTCATGATTTAAATTATCACTATATTTTAAAACTATATCCTTTGAAGTTTTTAAAGCACTATTTAAAACTTGCCATTGGTTTTCATATATCTTATTTGTATTAGCATCTATAAATATTGTTTTGTTTTTATTTCTAAACTTTAATTGTAAAGGCAACTCAATAGGCATTCCTAAACTTTGTTTTGTAGCAAAGGGTTTATTTGGGTATGTTTTTGCACTAATATTTGCTTTATTTAAAATATAGTTAGCAAAATTAAATACATCTTTAGATGAAATCATTTCTTCAAAAAATATCCAAGCATAAATTCCATTTTTAGAATTTATTTCATAATATGCTTTTACACCTAATGAATTTAAAGCTATTTGTAATGCAAATTTATCTTCATCAACTATCTCAAAAACTAAAAATCTACACTCATTGTTTTGATTAATAGGATAAGTAGCAAAATGCTCATTACCCCTTAAATGTTCTTCAATTTTATCATCAGTAAAAGGAATAAAATCCTCTTTTTGAAATGTTTTAGATACAGCAAAAAAATTCTCTTTAGTCTTATCTTGACTAATCCATTTTCTAGCATAAATATCAAACCTACCAACAAATAAATTTTTAAATATATTGATTTTTTCTTCTTTTGTAAAGTCTGTTTTTATAGATTTCTGTCGTTCAACTTCTAGAAGTTTTTGCTCTAATACTAAGATTTTATCTTCTATTAGTTTTTTTTGATTGTATAGTTTTTCTAGTTCTTGTTTAATATTTTCCATGTTTATAAATTGTAATCAAATTCATCTAAAAATTTCTCAACAACCATAAACGATCCAAAGACTAAATACTCATTTTCTTTGATAAATTCTAGTTTATCTAATTCTTTTATTTTTAAATCTTTTACTATCTCTTGAAGTTCAGATTTTAAAGCAATTCTATCATCATCAACTTCTATTAAAAAAATCTCTTTTATTATAGGTTTTAATATATTTAGCACTTCTTTAAAATCTTTGTCTTTGTATGAATTGTAAATTAAAGTTAGTTTTTTATCTTTAAACTCTTCTAGTATAACTTTAGCAGCAAGTGGATTATGACCTACATCAATAGTAATATTTGATGAAACTTTTTGGCATCTACCTTGAAGCTTCATATCTTCAAAAAGTTTTAAATCAATATTGATATTTAATTGCTCTAAACATTTTATTACTAAATGAAGATTTCTTTGAAGATATTTTGGAATATTAGCAGCAAAAGTATATTTATTAAAGTTTTCAATAGTTTCAATCTCTATATCCAAATCTCTTTCTTCTTTGATTTGTTTTTTTACTTCATAAGCTATATCTTTTACTTCACTATGAACTTGATATCCAACTAACATTTTTGTATCAACTGAACGCATTTTAGTTGTTGCAATGGCTTTTATTGTATTTCCTAAAAAAGATTGATGATCTAAGTCAATTGTAGTGATCAAAGATAAATCATTTTTTACAATATTTGTTGCATCAAACTCTCCACCTAAACCAGCTTCTAAAACTAAATATTCAACATCTTTAGATAAATATAATGCTAATAGCGTCGTATATTCAAAATATGTAAGAATTTTTAGTAATTCTTCATCATAAATTGATGTTAGAAACTCATGGGCTTTTTGAAGTTCAAAATCACTTACATCTAATCCGTTTATCCAAATTCTTTCATTAAATTTTTTGATATGAGGGGAACTGTAATGTAAAACTTTTTTATCTATTTTATTTAAATAAGAAGCAAGATATCTTCCTGTACTACCCTTTCCATTAGTTCCAACAATATGAATTACAAAGGGAGTTTTTATATGAGAGGATAAGATATCCCATGATTTTTGCACATATGAAAAGTCTATTTTGTCATAGTACATTGTCTTGTAGTTTAAAAACTCTACAAGACCTAGAGTTTTTAAGTTCATCTTAGTTTTCTTTAAAAGATTGTACGGCTAATTTAGAAATTACATTTCTTAAAGCATCATCTGATGCTGTTTTAATAGATTCATATCTTTTAGTATCACTAATAACTGTACCATCTTCAATTGAGAATGTATCTTCCCCTGAAACTGACAGACTTTTAGTTGTATTATCTTTTACATTTTTATATGACACACCTATTGATACAGTTGTTTGAAACACTTTGTTATAACCTAAATCATCATATTGTAAAACAGAAAAACTAGTACTATTTAGTTTAACTTCCACCATTGTATCAGCTAATTTAGGATCATTAACTAAATTTGCATCTAGTCTTTGTGTAATTAGATCATTTAGTGCATCTTTAATTAAAACTGAGTTTTTTGGATCTTTTAGATTTACTAAAAGTTTTACATAAACATTACCACTAATCTCTTTTTTTGCATAGTGTGTTGTAGGCTTATATGAACAACCTACTGTAAATACCATTAAAGTAATTACTATTAAAAAATTCTTAAATAGTGATAATGTCATTTTCTTTTATCCTTTGATAACTAAGTTAACTAATTTATTAGGTACAACAATCTCTTTTATGATTTCTTTACCTTCAAGCCATTTTGTAGAGTTTGCTTTAGCTACTTCTAAAATCTCTTCTTTACTAGCATCGGGACTAACTTCAATTTCAGCTCTTTTTTTACCATTTATTGTAATTGCTAAAACTATAGAATCCATTACAAATACTTCTTCTAAAACTTCAATTTTTTCTTCAAAGTTTTTATTATCAAATAATTCTTTAGAAATTTCCCAACAAGCATGGGGAATAACTGGCTCTAATATTGAACTTAATATATAATAACCCTCAGCCCAAACATCTTTATTACTTTGTGCTTGTAAAGCATTTAATGCTTCCATTGAAGATGCAATTAAAGTATTAAATGCATAAGTTTTACTAAATACTTCATTTGATTTTTTCAGTGCTTCATAAACTTTTTTTCTAGCTTCTTTTTCTTCTTTAGATAAAGAGTCATGTTTTAAATTCTTAAAGTTCATTGCGCTTGGAATATCTACATTTGAAGTTCTTTCAACAAATTTCTTAATAAATTTATATGAACCTTCAACAGCACTATCATTCCACTCTAGCTCTTTAGTTGGAGGTGCAGCAAATAATATAAATAATCTAGCTGTATCAGCTCCATATTTTTCAACTAATAAATCAGGATCTACAACATTTCCTTTTGATTTACTCATTTTAGCACCATCTTTTAAAACCATACCTTGAGTTAATAGTCTTTTAAATGGCTCACTTGATTCTGTATAACCTAAGTCTCTTAATACTTTAGTGAAGAATCTTGCGTATAATAAGTGTAAAATAGCATGTTCAATTCCACCAATATATTGATCTACGTCCATCCAGTATTTACTATCTTCTTTTGAAATACCTTCTGTTTCCCATTTTTTATGGTTAGTTGCATATCTTAAGAAATACCAAGAAGATTGAACAAAAGTATCTAATGTATCAGTCTCTCTAGTTGCAGGCTTTCCACATTTTGGACATGATGTATGTTTCCATGTTGGATGAGTATCAAGTGGATTACCTTCGCCAGTAATTTCCACATCTTCAGGTAATGCAACTGGTAAATTCTCACTTTTTTCAGGAACTAATCCACAATCATCACAGTGAACAAATGGAATAGGAGCTCCCCAATATCTCTGTCTTGAAACACCCCAATCTCTTAGTTTAAAATTAATTTGTTTACTACCATGAGAATTTTGTTGAAAATGATAAATAATAGCTTTTTTTGCTTCTGTATTTTTTAAATTAGAGAAACCTTCTGAATTAACTAATATACCCTCACCTGTATATGCTTCACTTAATGGCGCATCATTATCTTCACAGTTTGGATCAATAATTACTCTTTTAATTGGTAAATCATATTTTTTTGCAAATTCAAAATCTCTTTGATCATGAGAAGGTACAGCCATTACAGCTCCCCCACCATAAGAACTTAATACAAAATTAGCTACCCAAACAGGAATTTTTTCACCTGTTAAAGGATGCATAACATCAATCTCTAAAGAAATACCCTCTTTATCTTGAGTAGCTCTATCTCTTTCAGAAACTTTTTGCATCTCTAAGATTGCATTGATTTTATTTTCAGGAAGTAATTTATGTTCAACTATGTATTTTACAATTGGATGTTCTGGTGCTAAGGCTGAGTAACTAACTCCATAAACAGTATCAGGTCTTGTTGTAAATACATTGTAGCTTCTAAATGTTTTATTTAATTTGTAATTTGAATCTTTAGATAATTCAAAAGTAAACTCTAAACCTTCACTTCTACCAATCCAGTTTTCTTGCATTGTTAAAACTTGAGATGGCCAATCATTCTTTAATAATTTTAAATCATCAAGTAATTCTTGAGCATATTTTGTGATACCTATATAATATCCAGGCATCTCTTTTTGCTGTACAGGAGTATCACATCTCCAACAACAACCTTCTTCTACTTGTTCATTTGCCAATACAGTATGACAAGGTTCACACCAATTTACAGTTGTAGATTTTCTATAAAGTAAATCATTTTCATACATTTTGATAATGAACTCTTGTTCCCATTTTGTATATAACTCATCACTTGTAGCAAACTCTTGATTTTTAGAAAAAGATAAACCTAAACCGTTTAACTCTTTTCTCATATAATCAATATTTTCATAAGTCCATTTTTTTGGATGTAATTTATTTTTTATAGCTGCATTTTCAGCAGGCATACCAAAACTATCCCAACCAATAGGATGTAATACATTAAATCCTGACTTTCTGAAGTGTCTTGCAAAAGCATCACCTAAACAATAGTTTCTTACGTGACCCATGTGGATTCTACCACTTGGGTAAGGGAACATACTTAAGATATATTTTTTATCTTTTGAAGTATCTTCACTTGGTTCAAAGGAATTATTTTCATCCCAAAAACTTTGCCATTTCTTTTCAACTTGTTTAGCATCATACTGCATTAAAATTCTTCCTTATCTTGACTTTTTGCACTCTCTATTAAGGCTAATGCTACTGAGAATAAGTTTGCAACAACTGCTCCAATAGCTAATGATATAGCCAATGGAATATCATTCATGAATACCAATACTAAAAAGGCTGGTATTAAGTGTAAGTCAGCTACTAATGAACTTGCTAATAACTCAGCAGCAAGTAAATTTTTAACACCAAGTTTTAATATAGTTGATATTACATTAACACCAGCAGCAATAAATAACGCAATCACGTTTGGTTCATATAAAAAACCTGCTGTAGTAGTTAATGACATCAATGAAAAGAATATATAGGTTACTTTACCCCAATCCATTTTTTTCCTTTATGTGCATTTTAAAAACTGCTTATAATAACTAATTGTTACTAAATAAAGGTTTATATGACTATTGTTGATAAAATTAATTTGGATTTTTATATAAAATACTTTTTAATAGTATTTAAGTAGATAAAAAAGAAAATCAAAATTTGATTTTCTTTTAATTTTAAAATTTTAAACAGAACCTTGTTCGTACATAGCTCTTAATTTTTCTTTTTCTTTTTGTTTCTTTAATTTTTCTGCTTCTTTAGCTCTAAAGTCAGCAATAGAGAACTTTAATATAACTAAGAATGTTCCTGCAATGAAGATAGATGAATATGTACCAACAACTACACCAACAAGCATAGTAAAGGCAAATCCATTAATAATCTCTCCACCAAATAAATATAAAGTTACAACAACAAAGAATGTAGTTAATGATGTAAGAGTTGTTCTTGATAATGTTTTAGATACAGATGCATTTACAAGTTTTGTTAAAACGGCTTCTTTTGAAGTTTGAACACCCTCTCTAATTCTATCAAATACAATAATTGTATCATTTAATGAATATCCTAAAATAGTCAAAATAGCAGCCAAAATATCAAGATTAACTTCAATATTAAATAAACTAATAGCACCTAGTGCAATAGTAACATCATGAATTAAAGCTAAAATAGAAGCAATAGCAAATCTCCACTCAAATCTATATGATACATAAGCTAGAATTACTATTAAAGATAAAGCTAATGCTGTTAAACCTTTTTCCCTAAGTTCTCCACCAACCTTAGGACCAACCATATCAACTCTTCTGATTTCAAAGTTACCTGTATCTTTTAAGAATACTCTAATTTCATCACCAATATCATTTGCAATATCAGCTGAACTTCCTTTAATTCTAATAACTATTTCTTCAGGGGCACCAAATTCACTAATTGATGAATTTTCAAACTTCGTACCTTTTAGGGTATTTCTTATTTGATCTATTGGTGCTTTTTGCTCATATTGAACTTGAACTATTGTTCCACCCGCAAAGTCAATACCAAAGTTTAAACCCTTTGTAGCTAGTAAAACTAATGAACCAATAAAAAGAATTAAAGACAATCCTAAAAATGGAAGTCTTTTTCCCATAAAATCATATACTTTATCTATTTTAAAAAATTCCATTATTTAACTCCAAACCATTTTTTAGGGTCTTTATCTTTAATAATTTTTTGCATTAATGCTTCATAAATACCATGAGTTCCTAAAATAGCTGTTAACATAGATGCTAAAATACCAATAGAAATTGTTATTGCAAAACCTTTAATTGGTCCTGTTCCATATGCATATAAAATTACAGCAACTAATAAAGTTGTGATGTTAGCATCTAAAATGGCTCTCATAGCATTTGAATAACCATCTTCAATAGCCTTTGGAATACTCATTCCCTCTTTAATTAGTTCCCTAATTCTTTCTGAAATAATTACATTTGCATCAACAGCCATACCAACAGTTAATACAATTCCCGCCATACCAGGTAGAGTTAAAGTAGCTCCAAACATTGCCATAACAGCTATTATAATAAATATGTTTGTAATTAATGCAATATTTGCGATAATTCCTGCTCTTCTATAATAAACAATCATGAAGACAAATACAGCAATAAAACCAGCAATTAAAGCTAAAGTTGATGCTTTAATTGAATCAGCACCCAACGATGGTCCAACACTTCTTTTTTCAAGTAAATTAACACTTGCAGGAAGGGCACCACTTCTTAGTGCAATAGCAACATTTCCTGCTTCAACAGTTGTAAATCCACCTGAAATTTGTCCACTTCCACCACCAATTCTTTCTCTAATAACAGGAGCTGAATATACTTTACCATCTAAAACAACAGCAAGTCTATTTCCAACGTTTTTACCTGTAAAGTCTCCAAATATTCTAGCACCAACTGCATTTAGTGTAAAATTAATTATAGGTTGATTAGATTGATCAAAACCAACTTGTGCATCGATTACTTGAGAACCATTTAAAATAGGAATCTCTTTTACAAGATATTTTATAGTGGGATCATTTGTATCTTCTAAAATTATATTTCCATAATCACCAGCAAGTGCTTCACTCATAGTATAAACTTGATCAGCTCTTTTTTCATCAATTGCCATTAATTCTAAATTAGCTGGTTTTGAGATTAATTCTCTAGCTGCTTTTTCTTCAGCAGCTGTTTTAATACCAGGTAATTGAACAACTATATCAGTATCACCTTGTCTTACAACAGTAGGTTCAGCAAGTCCAAATTGGTCAAGTCTGTTTCTTATTGTTTCTACAACTTGAGAAACAGCGAAATCTTTTGTCTTTTCAATATCTTCATTTGTCAATGTTAAAAGATAGTCTGTATTATCTTTTACAATATTTAAACCATCAATTGTTGCTAACATTTCATCAACGTTAGGTGTTTCATCAGGGTCTAAAACCGTAAACGAAACTGAGTCACCATTTAGCGATAAATTATCAACTAATATATCTTCATCATCTGAAAAATATTTAACAGATGTTGCGATTGATTTTACTTTAGCTGTTACTGCTTCATGTGTATTTACACCTAAAAGCATATGTAATCCACCTTGTAAATCTAATCCTAATGAGATTTTTTTACCATTGTCAGTTTGTAATAAAGAAGGTACTGAAAAAACAACACCAAATACAATAGCTAACATGAAAATTACCATTCTGTAATTAAAGATTTTCAAAATTAATCCTTGATTTTCATTTAAGAGTGAGTTAGAAAACATGTAAATTATTACATGTTTTGCTAGGGTATTAGTCTTCTAAAAGTTTTGCTACAAACTCTTTTACTAATTTCATTTCAGAACCATCATTGCTTTTAACAACAAAATAGTCATCTTCTACTTTAGAAACTTCTACAATTAAGCCTCCGTTTGTTACAATCTTGTCACCTTTTTTTAAGTTAGCAACCATTTCTCTGTGGTTTTTAGCCTGCTTTTGTTGCGGTCTAATAATTAAAAAATAAAAAATTGCAAATAATGCAACTAGAGGTAATAATGAAGTTAATAAATCTCCACTTTGATCCATACCAATTCCTTTATGTAAGTTGTGATGTATGTTTTTACTAAAACTTGAGCATTCTAACAAAAATTTTATAATAAAAGGCTTGAGCTTTGCAATATTATTTTCATTGCCTATTTATCTTGCTTTTTTTGATTTATCAAATAATATAATTAATACAATTTGTATAATTCTAGCATTTTATATGCTTTTTATAATAGAAAAAAAATCACTTTTTTTTGCTGGTTTATTTACCGGTATTTTTTGGTTTTATTGGATTGCCAATAGCCTTGAATACTATGATTTAATATATTTATATCCATTAATTGTATTAGGTATAGGACTTTTATGTGGTCTAATATTTTATCTTTTTGGTTTAATAAATAATACCATTTATAAACTAGTACTTTTATTTGCTTTTTCTTATGTAGATATTTTTAATTTTAATTGGTTTAAATATGAAGTTTTATTTATAGATAGTTATTTTAGTACTGAAAAGTTTGATATTTTCTTAGTTTTATTTTCTATATTTTTATTTGTAAGTTTAAAAAGATTTAAATTTATATTTTTATTTCCTCTTATATTTGCTTTAAATTTATCTTCTACTACAACACTTGATAATCCAAATTTAAAGATGCACTTATCAAATTTAGATATAAACCAACATAATAAATGGGAAAAATCTTACAGAAAAACTTTAAATAAAATTAATTTTAATGAAATAAATAAAGCCATAAAAGATAAAAAAGATTTAGTTGTTTTACCTGAAACTGCATTTACTTCAGTGTTAAATAAAAACAATATTTTACTTGATGAATTATTAGCCAAATCATATTTTATTTCTATTATAACTGGGGCTTTATATTATGAAGATGGTCAATACTTCAACGCAACATATTTTATTAAAGATGGTCTTTTTAAAGTTGCTAAAAAAGTTGTTTTAGTACCTTTTGGTGAAGAAATACCTCTACCTAAATATTTTGTTGACTTAATCAACAATACATTTTATGATGGAGCTAGTGATTATTCAAGAGCAACTAAACCTACAGATTTTGAGATAAATGGAATAAAGTTTAGAAATGCAATATGCTATGAAGCAACAACTGATAAAATATTTGAAGATTTAAATGGTACAAAATATATGATAGCTATTTCAAATAATGCTTGGTTTATGCCATCAATTCAAAGTACAATTCAAGATAAACTTTTGAAATATTATGCCAAGAAATATAATATTACAATTTATCACGTTGTAAATGGAAGTCAAAATAGAGTTTTTAGACCTTAGTTTCTAAGACTATTTGACCTAACTACTCTATTTCTTCCATCACTTTTTGCTTTATAAAGAAGTTCATCAGCTCTATTAAGTATCTCATCTATATTTTCATTTGAGTTGTTTTTAAATGCAAGCCCAATTGATATTGTGAATCTAATTTCATTATCTTTATTTTTTATTACTAAAGATTCTACTTTTTTTCTAATTTTTTCAGATAAAGTTGCAATATATTCTTCATCTTTATCATAAATAGATATGGCAAATTCTTCTCCACCTAATCGTCCAAAAATCATTTTTTCTTCTAGTTGAGATTGAACTAAATTAGAAAATTTAATTAATACTTTATCTCCTACGCTATGTCCATATTGGTCATTTACTTTTTTAAAATAATCTATATCAATCATTAATATTGTAAATAGTTTATTATTTTGTTTAGACTTATTTAGTAATTCAACACTAGCTGAAAAAAAATCTGCTCTGTTACTAATGCCTGTTAATGAATCTGTATGGGCTAACTTATAAAGCTCATCATTGTTCTTTTTTAATTTCTTGTAAGCTTCTTTTAGTTTTTCTGTACTTTTTTCTACTTTCCTATTTAATTCATCATTTTGTTGAATAATCAATTTTTCTTTTTGGTAAATAACAAAAAACACAAAAAACAGAATTCCTGCACTAATAATATTAAAAATAGT
>CAKZOX010000193.1 GCA_937138295.1 uncultured Campylobacteraceae bacterium | reverse complement strand
AGAAGATGGTTAGATTTACATGGTGATGAAGCTTCAAGAGCTGTTTATTCTCATGCACAAAGAGAATATGCAATGGGATTAACTGGAAAACAAGTTATTACTCCAAATCACATTAATGTATGTAAAGTTGCATTTACACCATCTCCAAAAGAAATTGCAAAAGATGTAGCTATTTTAAAAGCTGCATTAGAAGCAGATGCACTATTATCAGGTGCAATTAGATACGAAGGTGAAATGTTAGATCCACCAATGTTTGGTAAATCTTTACAAAATCTATTAAGAGCATATGCTTTAAGAGCATTACCAAAAGAAGATGAATTATTCGCATTATCTGTATTAAATAAAATGCCAATACATACATTTAAAGAAAACTGGCCATACGGTCAACTGTAATTTGTAAGGAGAGTACAATTATGAGTGAAAATATTACAATTGAAGTACCTGAATTTTTAAACATTGGTGTCGCTTGTACATCAGCACATGTTGGAACAAAAAATGAAGACAACATTGCAATGGTTATCGAAGATGACAAATTAGGTACAGATGAAATTACATATAAACAATTAGCAGAGAAATCTGACCAAGTTTGTAACTTCCTTACAGGACTTGGTTTAGAGCCAAGAGATAGAGTATTAGTTTGTTTAAAAAACTCATTATCATACCCTATTTCATTCTTTGGAGCTATTAAAGCAGGAATTATCGCTGTTCCTACTTCAACTTTATTATCTGGTTCTGAAGTAAAGTATCTTGCAGAAGATTCACAAGCAAGTGCTATTGTTATGTCAGCAACTATGTATGAAAACTTAGTTCCATACTTAGAAAACTGTGATAACTTAAAAACAATTATTGTTGCTGCTTGTGATAGTGTTGAAGGTTTCAAAAAACCAAAAGGTATCAATGTTTACGCTTTAAATGAAATTTTAGCAAACACAGATACTACACCAAATCATTATAAATCAAAATCAGGTGAGCCTGCTTATTTAGTATATACATCAGGAACAACTGGTTATCCAAAGGGAGTTTTACACTCACACAGATCATTAGTTGGTAGAACTCCAGCTACTGAATATTGGTTTGATTTTAAAGAAAATGACAGAATTATGCACTCTGGTAAATTTAACTGGACATATGTATTAGGATCAGCACTTATGGATCCATTATATAATGGTCATACAGTTATTGCATATGAAGGTTCAAATGATGCTTCAACTTGGATTGATTTAATTAAAAAACACCAATGTACAATTTTCATTGGAGTTCCAACAATTTATAGACAAATCATTCAAAAGACTGATTATACATTAAAAGATTGTCCATCATTAAGATATTGTATGTCTGCAGGTGAGCATTTATCTGATGAAATGTTAGGATTATGGAGAGATAGATTTGATCAAGATATTTTTGAAGCAATCGGAATGTCTGAATGTTCATACTATATTTCACACTCAAAAAACAACCCAATTAGACCTGGAAGTGCAGGATTTGTTCAACCAGGACATACTGTTAAACTTTTAGATCCTGAAACTTTACAAGAAGTTGGATTAGAAGAAGAAGGGATGATTTGTATTGGTGAAGACGATCCAGGATTATTCTTAGAGTACTGGCAATTAGAAGATGAAACAGCTAAAGCTAGACATGATGGTTACTTCTTTACAGGTGATTATGCAAAAAGAGATAAAGATGGATATATCTGGTTTATCGGTAGAAAAGATGATATTATCAATACATTTGGATTTAGAGTATCTCCACACGAAATTGAAAGAGTTGTAAAAACTCATGATTTAGTAGCTGATTGTGTTGCATTTGGTTTAGATTTAGAAAAAGATAAAACTTTAGTTGCAATTGCAGTTATTGGACATGAAACATTAACTGAAGAGCAACAAGCAGAAGTTTTAAAATTTGCTCAAGATAATTTAGCAAAATACAAAGCTCCAAAAGAGATTTTTGCATTAGCTGATTACCCAAGAACAAAAAATGGAAAAGTTTTAAGAAAACAATTAGTTAAAAACTTACATGAACAATTCCATGCACAAGAAACAGGTGAAGAAGTTTTAGAATATAAAGCTAGAAGATCTATGTTATTTGTTCCTGCATACAACAAAGCAAACGTTGAAAAGGCAAAATCTGTTTTAGCTGATTCTGTAATTTTTGACTTAGAAGCTATTTTAGAAGAGCAAAGAGAAGTTGGTAGAAACGTTCTTAAAGAAGTTTACAAAGAGCAAGGTTGTAAATTTGGTGAGTCTGAAAGAGTACTAAGAATTAATAACTTAGGAAGTGAAGATTTAGCAAAAGATTTAGAATTAGCAAAAGATTTAGAGATTGATGCATTATTATTCTCTAAAATTGATTCTAAAGAAGATGTAATAGAAGCTGAGAAATTAATCAATGAAGTTAATCCTAATTTAACATTAATGATTATGATTGAAACACCATTATCAGTTTTAAATATTCAAGAAATTTGTGCAGCATCAACTAAAGTTGAAGTTGTTGTGGTTGGTTCAAATAAATTAGCTAACAGACTTCATATTGATATTAAAAAAGGTAGTAAAGCAATGTTTAATTACCTTTCACAAATTGCACTAGCAGCTAAAGCTTATGGTAAAACTGTAATTGATGGACCTCACTTCAATATTCATGATGAATTTGCGTGTGAAGATTCAACAAAAGATGCATTTAACTTAGGATTTGATGGTAAATCATTAATTCACCCAATCCAAATTGAATACATCAATGATATCTTTACTCCAAAACAAGCTGAAGTAGAAGATTTTGAGAAAATGATAGCTAAATATGAAGAAGCTGAAAAAGAAGGTAAAGAAGTAATTCTTTTCAATGATAGATTAGTAGATATTCATAGAATTAAATGGGCTAAGAAAATGATCACTTTATATGAAACATATAAAGCTTTAGGTCAAAATTTATTTGGTAAGTAAAAGGAGTTAAATTGTCAAAAATTAACGTTGGTAACTTTTTTGAAGATTTTTCAATAGGTCAAAAAATTATTCACCCACTTCCTAGAACAGTAAGTGAAGGTGATGTATCTTTATACATCGCTTTTACTGGTTCTAGATTTGCTTTACATTCATCTGATGAATTAGCGCAAGAAATCGGTTATAACGAAAGACCAATTGATGATGTTTTAAACTTCCATTTAACATTTGGTAAATCTGTACAAGATATTTCTTTAAATGCTATTGCTAACTTAGGTTATGCAGAAATTTCATTCCCTAATCCTGTTTATCCTGGTGATACAGTAAGTATGGAATCAACTGTAATTGGTTTAAAAGAGAACTCAAATGGTAAATCTGGAGTTGTATATGTTCATTCGATTGGATACAACAATGAAGGACAAGAAGTTTTAAACTTTAAAAGATGGGTAATGGTTCATAAAAAAGATAAGGAAACTAAATTAGGTATTAATGAAGTTCCTACTTTTAAAGAATCTACACCGATTTTAGACACAATTAATATTCCAGAAATTGACTGTATTGATACAGATGCAACTGGTGGAGAATATTTCTTTGAAGATTATGTAAAAGGTGAAAGATTAGATCACCCTGAAGGTATTACTATTGATAATAGTGACCATACATTAGCTACTAAGTTATATCAAAACAATGCTAAAGTACACTTCAATGACCATATGATGAAATCAACTCCTATGGGAGAGAGATTAATGTATGGTGGTATTATTATTTCTATGGCAAGAGCAATTTCATTTAATGGATTGCAAAATGCACAATGGATGTATGCTATTAATTCAGGAGCTCATTGTAACCCTACTTATGCAGGTGATACAATTTATGCTTATACTGAAGTATTAGAAACAATTGACCATAAAAGAGATGATATTGGATTATTAAGATTAAGAACTATTGCTGTTAAAAATCAAAAAGCTTCTGAAATCGAAAATCCAAAAGGTGAAGATGGTAAATACTTAAAGAATGTTGTTCTTGACTTAGATTATACTGTTATCATTCCAAAGAAAAAAACAAAAAAAATAAAATAGATATAAAACTAAATTTAATAAAAGGAAAAAAATATGACACACCCAAATCAAGCGTTATTTGAATCTGGTAAATCATTACCAATTATCCCAACTTGTGAGCACTTTGCAGGAAGTGAGAAACTGATTTTAAAAGGTTTCGAAATGCAAAAGAAATTAGGACCTGTATTTGATATTACTTGTGACTGTGAAGATGGTGCAGAAACTGGTAAAGAAGTTGAACATGCTGAAATGATCGTTAGAGTTGTTAACTCAGATGCTAACCCATACGGTATGGCTGGTACAAGAATTCACGATTTCTCTCATCCAGATTGGAGACAAGATGTTGATATTTTAGTTCCAGGTGCTGGAGAAAAATTAGCATATATCACATTACCAAAGTCAACTTGTTATGAAGATGCAAAAACTCAAATTGAGTACATCCAAAAAGTTGCTAAAGAAGCTGGTATTTCAAGAGAGATTCCAATTCATATCTTAATTGAAACTCATGGTGCTTTACAAGATGTTGAAAAAACTGCAACATTACCATGGTTACAAGTATTAGACTTCGGTTTAATGGACTTTGTATCTGGTTACCAAGGTGCAATTCCAGCAATTAACATGAGATCTCCAGGTCAATTCGATCATAGATTAATTGGTGCAGCAAAAGCTAAAGTTGCTCAAGCAGCTATCCAAAACCATGTAATTCCAGCGCACAACGTAACGCTTGACCTTAAAAACCCATACCAAACTTACAAAGATGCTGAAAGAGCTAGAAATGAGTTCGGGTTCATGAGAATGTGGTCAATTTACCCAACACAAGTACAAGCAATCGTTGATGCTATGAAACCTGACTTCACTGAATTAGAAGCTGCTCAAAATATTTTATTATTAGCACAAGATGCTGAGTGGGGACCAATCCAGTATGATGGTGAATTACACGATAGAGCTACATATAGATACTTCTGGGAATTAGTTCAAAGAGCTCATTTCTCAGGTGCAAAATTAATGGATGAAGTTACTAAAAGATTCTTCGCTTAATTTAACAAAAACTCAAGACATCTTGTCTTGAGTTTTTTTTTCTTCAATTTTTTAAATATTTTCAAAATAGTTGTAAAAACTTAACATATTTAAAAATAAATATTTATCTAACTAATTAAAAAGATAAATTTCATATCTACATTGATATAATTTATAAATTTCTAAAAAAGGAAAACGATGAGTAAAATCACAGAACAAGATATCATAGACTCTATTGCATCGGCATGTCAATATATCTCATTTTATCACCCAGAAGATTTCGTAAAAAGTATGGTAGAAGCATATGAAAAAGAGAAATCAGAATCTGCTAAAAACGCTATTGGACAAATTTTAATTAACTCTAAAATGTGTGCAATGGGACATAGACCATTATGTCAAGATACTGGTTCAGTTAATATCTTTATTAAAGTAGGATTAAAAGCTGACTTACAACTTTCTAGAGACTTAGATGAAGTTTTAAATGCAGGTGTTGCAAAAGGTTATACTGATCCTGATAATACTTTAAGATTCTCTGTTGTTTCTGATCCTGCTGGTGAGAGAAAAAATACTAAAGATAACACACCTGCTGTTATTCACTTTAGTGTTGATGCTAATTCAGATAAATTAGATATTACAGTTGCTGCTAAAGGTGGTGGTTCTGAAAATAAATCTAAATTTGCTGTATTAAATCCATCTGATTCAATTTATGATTGGGTTATGGATAATGTTAGACAAATGGGAGCGGGATGGTGTCCTCCTGGTATCTTAGGTATTGGAATTGGTGGAAATCCTGAAAAATCTATGCTTTTAGCTAAAGAAGCATTAATGGGTCACGTTGATATTCATGAATTAAAAGAAAGAGGTCCTCAAAACGCTTTAGAAGAGTTAAGATTAAGATTATATGAAGATATCAATAAAATTGGTATTGGAGCTCAAGGTCTTGGTGGTTTAACTACAGTTGTTGACGTTAAAATCTTAGATTATCCATGTCACGCAGCTTCACTTCCTGTTGCTATGATTCCTAACTGTGCTGCTACTAGACACATTCACTTTGAATTAGATGGTAATGGACCAGCTAAATT
>CAKZOX010000192.1 GCA_937138295.1 uncultured Campylobacteraceae bacterium | reverse complement strand
CCCTGATGTTTTTGAAGGACATATTGTTATGTTTGACGACTTGGAAGTGTACTTTTTTTTTGAGGATATTTGAACACATTGTATTATGGTTCTTTAATACACAACCAATAATGACATACATGTACTATTATTTCCAGATTAGCGTACATCTTTGACAAAGTTATTTCATCGAAATCTACCTGCATCAAATTTCTACAACAACAAGGTGTTATACCTGGTTCTGAAGAAGAGCAGCAAATGAGTGATGTTGAAGCTGCTTACATAGATAGTGTAAATAAACTAAAAAGAAATAGAAATGTATTAGGTGATAATAAAGGGCTTGATACTCAAGATGTAAATAGTTTATTAAATAGGGCATACAATATAGTAATGCAAACAAATATGAATAAAGATTTGCTTGCTGCTGCTACACAATATGCTGCTACACACAAAAAGGTTTCTTTAAAAGAAAATGCGGTTAGATCAAGAGATCTTGGTTACGCTCATGATTTTGAAAAACAAAAAAGGCAGTATATATATGATTCCATTCTACAAGAAGAAAAGCAAGCATTAAAAGATGGTGGAAAGAATGCTGTAGCTGCAGCTTTTGATGCGGCAATGGGTGGTGGAATAGAAAAAACAAGGTCACAAATAACAATGGGCGTTGAGGAAGGAAATTTATTTGAGTCTAATCCAAACTTTCTTCAGGCAATGGAATCTACGCAACTTGAAAGAGGATTAGATGCAGCTCTAGAAATTTATGCTCAGTTTAATCCAAATGATCAAAATATTTATAATATAGGTAAAACTGGTATAAGAGGTACGCTACAAGAAGTTAAAAAGCAATTGTTAGAAAAACCCAATACGGCAGCTAAGTTTATAAAGAGAATGGTTGAAGAGACTAGCAATGGTAGCGGAACTGCATATTTAAATGCTGATGGTTTAGCTATTGGTCCTGGTAAATCAGTAGACCCTGCATTTGTTGAATCTTTAACAGCTTTAAATGATGCAAATTCTGAAATTGAAAGAATTACTGTAATATCTGATGCAAATGATCTTAGTAATGCAAAGAACTGGGAAAAGTTTTTAAAGTTAGGTGATAAAAAAGCCAAACCATTTATAGACATATATAAGAAAGGTATACCAAAGCATGTAAAACAAGATGAGAATGGTAATACTGTAGAAATGAGCTTTGAAGAATATTTACCTAAACTACAAGCTTGGGCTTCGGATATTGACTTAAGTCAATTTAAGGCTATTCCTGACATCATGAATGACAATAACCTTAAACCTATTACGGATGTAAGATTTCAGGGATCTGGTTCAATGATGGGTGTTGGTTCTCCAGTAATGAAAGCAGGTTCAGCTGACTTTATTCGTGCAGACAAAGAAAGAAGATCTACAGAAGCAAAAGATGGTAATTTATTTTATGACATCTGGAAAGGGCAGACAAAGGCATTTCGAGAAGTCAATAATGGGCGTATGGAGAATCCATTTACAGAAGACCCTATATATGAAATGTTTAATGTAAGAATGGCAATGGAAGGTTATTCTTCTGATCAAATGAATGTAGGAGATGTTTATCAAACTAATATATACAAAGGATCTTTTGATCCAATGTCACCTAGAGGAAGTGATGTTGGTTTGACTATGGCATTAAACATGTTTAAGCAGTATAATTCTAAAGGTACTGAAGATACATATGCTGTTGATTTTTATGATAGTTCTAAAAATAATATTAAAAGTCTTAGCGGTGGTTCGGAATTATCCAAAGAGATTTTAGATGATGTATCTTCTGCAGTTTTCAGAGCTATTAAAAATCCAAAAACTAAAGGTAAAACCCCTAATTTAGAAATAAAGTATTTACCTCATGCAAATTCAAAAATTACAGGTATGGATAATGGAGCGTCATATATTGTTAAAATTAACAATGAATGGATGAAAGAAGTCATGAAAGGTAAAGATACAAAGGGTAAAGGTTCTTCATCTCCACATAAGATTGCATCATCAAATATAGATGGATACAATGAAATAATTTTTACATTCCCTAAGAGTTCCGATATCAATCCTATGGCAAACTCCCAGATAGATAACTTTTCATCTGTATTATACAATATTGATAGATCTGAAAATGATCAATATAGAAAGATAGTACCTGCTGGAGGAGATATTAGGGTATATAAAAATCAAAGAGGAGACCTTATAGGTTCTGTAACTCCATATACGTGGGATAGTAAGGATAATAAATATATACCTGCTCAAACACAAAGCGTAAATCTAACTCAGAGAAAAGCTATGTCTGATCAAAAAGTTGGTCAGGTATCTACAGGTAAGTGGTATGATCAATGGTTTAGTAATGCTCAAACTAGTTTAACACAGAATGCGCAAAACAATGCATCATTTTTAGAAATGTATAAGAAAACAAAACAATAACTATGGCTGAAGATAATTTGAATAACAATTTGCCACAACCTGCTCCGGGTGTTCCAGATAGACAATTTCAATATACTCCAATAAGTGAGTTTCAGATTCCTCCAGCTTTAGATATGCTGAGAGATGATATGGATCCTGAATATTTAACTAGCTTGACTAAATATGCAAGTAGTATAAATAATGCATTTCCACCAGCTGTTGGTAATATGAATACTCCGTTTCCAACTAATGCTGTTGGGGAATATAATCCGGTAAGTCAGCAAAAACCACCATCTTTAAACACTCAAGAAGGAACAGATGGTTTAACAAATGATATTTTAAATTTTGAGCCTGGTAGAAAAAACCTAAATCCTTACATTACTCCAAATGCATATGCTGATAGAGACCGTAGTAGTTTTGATAGGTTTTACATGAGCTCTGCTTTTGATGATCTTGGATGGCATCCATATGCAGACAATGAGTCATACTATAACGAAAACACTACTGTATATGATGATATGGCCAGAATGCGTAAAGTTTACGGTGGTCTTTTAAAGACAGGTTTTATGTCTGCCTATAGATCTATTGGTGATTTAACTGATGGTGATGATTATTTTTCAACTGCTGATTTAGAAAGTTCTAGAGAGTTTGAAAGAGCTATGATGATTGGTAACTCATCAAGAGGTGGTAAAATGGCTTTTGTAAATAATCTTGGATTACAGTCTGCTTATACATTTGGTATTTTATCTTCTATTGCTGTTGAAGAACTTGCAATAGGTTTAGGTACATTAGCATCTGGAGGTTCGCTTGGTTCTGCAGGAGCTGTTAGAACAACTTCAAATGTAGCAAGAGGTCTTGGCGCTCTTAAAGATTTATTTACTGTTGGAGGCGGTGCAAGAGCAACTAGAAATATGCTGTCTAGTATGAAAAATCTTAGCACAGCAAAAGGATTTTTTAATGCTGCTGTAAAAAGAGGAGAAGGTTTTGTTAATTTTCTTACACCAAATACTTTGCAAGGCATAAAAGCTTGGAACACTACAGCAAATGGTGCTCAAAATCTTAGCCACATGGCTAAGGTTGGTAGAACATTTGGAGGTTTTTATAGAGATGCTAGAGCTTTGAACTACGCAACTTCTGAAGGTAAGATGGAAGCCGGTATGGTTTATGATGAGCAACTTAATCAAGGTTACCATGCATTAAAAGCTAGAGCTGAAGCTGAAGGTAGAGCTATTACAACCAATGAGCTTGAAAATATTCAAGATGCTGCATACAAGGCTTCATATGCTGATGCTATTGGAAACACACCATTTATTTATTTGACTAATAATCTACTACTTGGTAATGCACTTGGTGGTTTTAATAGAGGTATATCCCGAATGATGAATAATGGGATGAGTGGTCTTGCTAAAAAAGTAACAAGAGTTAAACCAAAAATTAATCCTAAGACGGGTAAATTTAATAAAGATGTTTTTGGTAGAATTGATGCAAAGACCGGTATAGGTGAAACAGCAAAGGAGATAGGTGCTGCATATGGGCGATCTGGAGTTAGAGGTGTTGCTGGAATGGGTGCTAGAGGTTTATTAACATATGCATCAATGAATGTGGGTGAAGGTATTCAAGAAGTTTATCAAGAAGCACTTGCTATAGGTACAAGAGACTATTATAATAAGATATTATTAGACTCTTCAATGGCTGGATATAATGCAGAAAAAATGTCTGTATACTCAGCTGTTGAAAATGGTATAACAAATTTAGATTCTCAAATGAATGAGAGAGGATTTGAAACTTTTATGTCTGGATTTTTGATGGGTGGCATTGTAAGAGGTCCTCAAAAACTTTTCTTTGACTCATTGCCTAAATTGTATGATCGTGTTATAAATCCAGAAACATTTAAAGAAAATGAAAAGCGTAGAGAAAAGTATATCAACTCTGTAATGACTACATATAATACAGCATGGAATGCGCAAGCTGAAGATCCACAAGCTGTATTTGATCTGTCTAAAATTAATCTAATAAGTCAAGTTACAGCATCTGCTGATATTAATAACAGTATGGTCTTTAATGAAATGATGACCTATAAAGATGCAAAGGATTCAGCAAAGTTTACTAACATCTATTCATTGCTTGACATGGGTGGTGTTGACTTCTTTAGAGAGCAGCTTGAGGACATGAATCAAATGACTGATGAGGAATTAAAAGATGCAATTCCAGAGTTAGCACCTGAAGATATAAAAACGGGAAAAGCGCGTACTAGAATAAATAATATGATTGCTCAAGTTGATAGGCTTGAAGCAAAGTATATCAATGAAAAAGATTCATATCCTAATAAGTTTGATCCTTCTCAATATACAAAGGGTACAAAAGAACATACTTTAGAAACAATTAAGTTTAGAACTTTTGAGCATGCTAGATATATAAAGATGTTTGCTGATGAAAGCTTTCTTAGTAGTGTAAAAAGATCTGAAAGTATAATGAATGATTTATCATCAGATTCTGTTATAAGTAAGATAGCAGCAACTGATATTACAAACTTGTTAGATATAGCATCAATTGAAACAGAAATGTTTACACTCGCTACAAATGCTGCAAGTTTGCAAGAGTCACTTAAAGAACAGGAAGGTCAAGTTGCAGAAAACTCAAGAAAGATTATAGAATTTAATTCAAAGAAACTTGATGCTCTTAATGAAATAAAAACAATACTAACACAAGCAGCTGAAAAACCTGGTGAAAAAGAAACTACTGCAGATATAGAAATATATAAACAAGCTAATAAGCAGGAGCTAGTTGAAAAATTAAGAAAGCCATTTCTTAACTATTTAGATATTATAGCAGCAGATAGAAAAGGATTTGTTGATGGTTCTAGAGTTGATGAAGTTCTTATGAAGTTGGTTGATTATGATATTCTTACATATAGAGCTAAAGCATATAATAAAACACTTACATACTTAACAAATCCCAAAAGGCTTGATCAGCTTGCTATGGATATGGTTGGCGGAATGAAAGAGGTATTTCAAAATTCAAGAGATACCTTTAAGAAATCTATAGAAGAATATGTATCTCAAAATGAAATAAATCAATTCTTAAATGAATTAGATAAGGCTGGTGTATATCCAATACCGCAAGAGGTTACTAAATTTATTAAAACTAATGATGTAGATGTTCTTCAAACTTTTTATGCTGAATCAGGACTTGTTGATCCCAACTTTAATGCCGAACTATTTGAAGACGTTCAAGCAATAAAAGAATCATATAGACTTAGCCAAAAACCTAAAGAAGCTACAGAAGAAGAAAAACAGCAAACTAAAAAGAATGATGTAGCAGAAAAACAAGTTAAGTTAGATGAAGAGGTAGTAGATGTACTAACAGCAGAAGGTGCTGAGGATATTGATTTTAAATATGACAAGACAAACAATAACCCATTTGCTAAAGAAATGCTTGATAGATTGTTTAAGGATTATAAGCTTAGACAATCACAACTTAAAAAAGCATCTAAAAAGAAAGCGGCATGGACAAGTTCATTAGGTCAAAAATATGTAAAGACATATGAAAATTTAAAGAAACTTTATATTGCTAAGATTCAAGACAATGTAACAGAAGAAGAACTTAAATCTATTATAAATGACGATATACAATTTGATGAATTTTTAAATAAAAGTTTTAAGTCTGATAGCCCATCTGTATATGAGATATTAGATATCTATGACGTTAGAGTAAAAGAAATTCTTCCAAATTATGTTGATGAGGCAGATACAGAAGCTGATGCATCAGGTCAAACATCAGGTACATTTGAAACAGATGTTGACATTGATCCTGATAATATAGACTTTAGCAGTTTTCCTGGTGATATAGATGCAGATGATGCTCCGACTCCATCACCACCTTCAGCACCTCAAGTTGAAACTACAGCAGTTGCAATCCAAGGTAAAAACTTTAATGTTATTGAAATAGCTATTTCACAAGATGATAGTATATTTAGAATAGTAAATAAAGACGGCAGCGCTATTGAGCAAGATATTTTAGATGCTGGTAAGATTGAAAATAATAATTTTCAAAGAAGGGCTCAGGCTAACACAGCTTTAAATATTTTAGATGCTCTTGATTTATCTGATGCTGATCCTACCTTTACATTTGGCGGTATAGAAGTATACCCAGGTCTAGATTTAAAAAAGACAAAAGGTTCTAATATAGGAAAAGAGTATGTTGTTTATACAAGTAAACAAGATATAGAAGGTGTTAAAAAACCAAAACTTTATTTAATACCAAGAGATAAGTATGATGATTTAGTAACTAAAAGTAAAGCATCATTAGCAAGAACAAAAGCAGTACTTAAGGTAAATGAAAATGATTTTGCTAAGAACTTTACTATTGATGAGGGTGAAACTTTACTTGTTGGTCCTAAAGCATCAAGACTTGAAAGAAGAGAAGCAATAGGATTTTATCCTATAAGACTTGAAACTTCAGATGGTTATCAAGAATCTGCTGAATCCTTTAACGCAAGAACTCAATTTATATTGTCAAATCTTACACCTAAAGATGTTGCTAATCTTAGATTTAGAATAACTAGAGAAGAAAATGCAGGGGTTGAAACGGGTGATTATAATGTAAATCCAACTGTTGAAGAAGCAAATCCATTAATTAAAAAAATAAGATCACCATTTAAAGTTGAGGTTCTGCTACCTACAGATAAGGTTGCTATAATGAATAAAATCTTATCTGAAACTAATGTGTTTTATTTAGCAACTAATCAAACTACAATAGAGACCATTGGCTTTTTACCAATGAGAAATATTAAAGCATTGGATAAAAGTGAGAACGAGATAGAACTTGATCAGCCTATTGAGGATAAGAGTTTATTCTATTCAATTTTTAAAAAGATTAAAGGTATAGGTTTTGAAAAGCATAGAGATGAGGTAGCTAATAATTTTACAATACAATATGCATTTGAAAATAAAGTTGAGGATGTAATTGGTAATAAACAAGAAGTTGTAGTTGCATTTTCCGACCTTAGATTAGATGATTTTCAAGAGGACTTTGATGTAATAGATGGTTTTAACTTACAGTTAAAAAGTAGATATGGTTATCTTAAACAAGGTACTAAAGGTTATCAAGAAAACAACTTAAAAGAACTTGATCAATACACCTATGATGGTGCTACTGTAGTAATGACAAATAACCGCATACCTAATAGTACTGAGGTTTCTACAAACATTAAGTTTACCAATAATACTAGAGTTAGTGTAAGAGAAACTGTAAAACAGCAAAATGCAATTAAGCAACAATTACAAGAAGCTGGTATCTATGAGTCACTTCAAAACATGGGTAGATATGTTGCTGTAATTAAAACAACATCGGGAGAACTTGTAGGTGCTAGTTTAAAGTCACCAACAATTCAAGATGAAACATTAGATACTTTATTGTTAGACTTATTTACAAGAGCTGCTACAACAATTAATGCAAATACAAATGTTGTAGGTGGTAAGTATAGTGTAAAAGATAACGGTTACAATAGAAGATGGAATAGAGAGTTTAATGAAAGATTCTATATTGCAACTAAAAAAGGTTATATACTTAATTTAAATGTTACACCTGATGGTTCTATTCAACTTGAACTTTTTTCTAAAAGAAAATTAAAGAAAGGTGGCAATCTTAAAATAGCAGACTTTTATCTTGATCAAAATGAAGTAAAGCAATATGCAAAAGCTAGTCAGGATAGAGCATCTTTTATGGATTCTAAGCTAAAAGAAATCAAAGAAGAGTTAACTAACTACTATACAACTTTAACTAATTCTCCAGTAGTTAAACCTAGTAAAACTTTACTTTCTTTGGTTAAGGAAGCATCTACAGATATTGATTTAAGTAATGAATCATTCAGAAAATCTTTTGCAAAAGAGTCTGGTGTAAATGAAATTGTAGATAATACTGTTACAAATCTTGATCCAAGAGTTAGATTTGATTATAACCTTTATCTACAAACAGGTCTTAGCCCCAAAGATTCCTATAAAGATACATCATTTATTATAAAATCCCGTATTACTTTAACTGATGCAACTTCTCAGAAGCAATCACAAGAAGAAGAGATTGAGTCAGAACTTGGAGTAGAAACACCAACAGAGTCAATAAGTGTTGATGATGAATTAAAGAAGTTAGTTGCAAAAAAGACTCAACTTTCAAAAAGACTTTCTGGTGAATCAAAGAGTCAGCAAGTTAGAAGATTGAAAGATGATGCTGAATTTCAAG
>CAKZOX010000191.1 GCA_937138295.1 uncultured Campylobacteraceae bacterium | reverse complement strand
ACTTTAGCTTCATGCTATTGTCTCCTTATTTATAGCAGTAAATTTGTCTTTTACTGCTATATCTTTTAATCACTTTTTTTATATAATTACAAAAAAGGTCAAAAATGAATAAAAAAATTTCAATCGTATTATCATCTTTATTATTAGTTTCTACTTTTGCTTATGCAGGATGGCAAGATTTAGCAGGTGATGTTCTAAAATCAGTAACTGAAAAAAAACCTGATACTACTGTTTCAAATAGTACATCAACACTAAGCAATGACACAATTTCTAGTGGATTAAAAGAAGCACTAAAAAAAGGTGTTGATTTTGATAATCAGGAAGAATCTACAGGTATTTATGGCCTTATTTGGTTGCTAGAGTACAGCCATACTATAAAAGATGGTGTTGATGTTGGGGATATAAACTACGATAATGTACCTCTTGATTTGGTGAATAATATATTTGACATAAATATGAAGAACCACAGAAAGTACAGAGAAGTAGAGCCTAGAGAGCATAGCTTGATTGTATTTAAAGTTATGGGTAAAATACAACATATAGGTTACATGATTAGTAAGGATAAGTTTATTCATATCATGGAAAATACTAGAGTCTCAATAGAGTCTATTCACAGTAAAGTTTGGAATAAAAGGATTCAATCAAACTTTTAAGGCAGTTAGAGTTTCATACAAATTCTCAGAAAAAGAAAAGATTCAACTCAAGAATGAAGAATCCATTGAAAAGATGGAAGTTTAGTCCAGTAGATAAGCAAGGACAAATTTTATGGGATAAATATACGCACTACAAATCTGAAATGTTCTCCAATACACATACTACTTATAGCCCATGGATGATTATAAAAACAAATGATAAAAAAGTTGCAAGATTGGAAGCTATAAGACATGTATTATCAAAGTTTGATTATGAAGGGAAAACTGATGCAGGTATAGACTTGCACCCAGACCCTAATGTAGTAATGCGTTATTATAGATCTAACATTCATCAAATAGATTAAAAATTTATGAGTAGAAAATTAACAGAATTAGATTTAAATAAATTAAATTCAAATAAAGGATTATTGGCTTTATTGTCAAAAGAACCTTTAAATGTATTTAAAGCGATAAGATATGTAGATTATCAAAAAAGATTGAAAAAACTACAAGTAGAGTTGATAAGACTTCAAACATGGACTATAAAAAATAACGAAAGGATTATTGTTGTTTTTCAAGGAAGAGATGCAGCAGGAAAAGGTGGAGCTATAAGAAGACTTACAGAACGTATCAATCCAAGACATATGCGAATAGTAGCTTTACCAAAACCTACAGAAGATGAACAATCTCAATGGTATTTTCAACGTTATATAGAGCAACTACCAAAAGCAGGCGAGATGGTTTTTTTTGATAGAAGTTGGTATAATAGAGCTGTAGTAGAGCCTGTAAATGGTTTTTGTACTCCAGAAGAGTATAAGATTTTTATGAATCAGGTAAATGATTTTGAAAGAATGATTTTAGAATCTGGAATTCATTTGGTTAAAATTTATATGTCAATTTCTAAAAAAGAACAAGCACAGCGTTTTGAAGATATTAAAAGTGATCCTTTAAAGCAATGGAAAATGACAAAGTTGGATGAAAAAGCACAAGATTTGTGGGATGATTATACTGAGTACAAAAATGCAATGTTTGAGAAAACTAATACAGCTATTTCTCCTTGGAAAATAATACAAGCAAACAGAAAAACTCAAGCGAGAATTAATGTAATAAATCATATCTTAAAAAGTATTCCTTATGATAAAACCTTAGAAATTTAATTTTTTAAGTACACAAAAAAATATTATTAAGAAGTTTTAGAACTTGTTTTAATTGCTATGATAAATAACTCCCCAAAAACATTATTTTTTTTCTTATTTCTAGTGCAATTTTTAGTAGCTCAAAGTCCACCATCTGCAAATGTGGATTATGATACAGCAGATATTAATACTACTTTAACAGTTGCTGCACCTGGTGTTTTATCTAATGATATAGATGTTGATGGAGATGATATAACTGTTTCAGGTTTTTTTGTAAACGGTGTTTCTTTTAATATAGGTGAAACCGCAATTTTTGGTCAAGGAAGTATGACCATTAATGCTGATGGTAGTTATGTTTTTATCCCTACACCTGGTTATACAGGAAACATACCAACAATAACATATATAATAACAGATGGTAGTTTCACAAGTACTGCTAATTTATTTTTAACTGTAGAGTTTATAGATAATCTATTAGAGTTATCTTTTTTTGGAAGTTGTAATCAGGGGTTTACATCAAATGGAGAATATAAAGTTAGATATACAGCTGTTTTTAGAAATACAAGTACAGCCAGAGATTATCACGAAACAAGTTTAATCAAAAACATAGATATTACCAATAATTTACAAGATACTTTTGGAAATGGATGTGTTGTAAATGTAGATGAAGTAAATATCTACAATGATACTTTTACTCAAGATTATGTAAATGGAGGAGGTTATCCCAGAGAATTTGATAATTCCGCAATTAATGATGATTTCTTAAATGTTACTTCAAACTCTATTTTAAATGATAATGCTTTTAATAATCTGATATTGTATCCAAGACAAAATATGACACTTGTTTTTTGTGTTACTATCAACCCTAATTGTAATGAGAGAGTTTTTCCAACTCCTTCAGGTTCTGGAATAGATTTTACCAATGTTATTAATGTTACTTCAGATAGAGGTAGTGGAACAGATTCCATCTTATTAACAGATTTTCACACTACAGAGGCTGTTGTTACTGCAGGACTTTTTGTGCCTGAATTTAATGATGATTTAGATCCTCCAGGAACTATAAATCCTGACGGAACTTACGATTATACAAATACAATAATAATTACCAATGAAGGAACAGCAGTAGCTAATAAAGTTAATTTCAATATGGGTTTAGGTAGTTTTTTTGATAATGGAATTACTTTCAATGATTTGCGGCTTACACAAGTTTCAGGACCACCAGTAACTATTAATAATAATTATGATGGAAATACGGAATCCAATTTATTATTGCCTGGTAATACTTTAGGACCAGGAGAAACTATTACAATAGAGTTGTTCTATTTAATTGGTCCATATTATTCTACAAGTTACAGTTATTTTTATCAGAATGATAAATCTCAAACGCAAGGAGCAGCAGATGGTTTTGATGATACTGCAGCAGGTGTAAAAAGAGACTATACTTTTGTTACTTGGTCTGATGGTATGGGAGAACATTTAGATAGATATTATAGAGCAAGTTCTCCTACAGAAAGTGTTTCTTCTGAATTACAATGTGATTGTAATAGAGCTAGCATGCGTTTTTTATTCAATGCTTCTTCTAGAACTAGCAAAGTAATTTCAGATGTTGAAACAGTTCCAAATGATATTTTAGAACACGAAGAAATTACATTTCAAATCACATTAGAAAACACCAGTGAATCTGTACAATTAGATGATTTACAATTAACTGATAATTTGAATAATGCCTGTAGTGGAAATGTACTTAATGTGAGTGCTCCAATTATTTTAAATTCAACAGCTACAACAACTCCAACTTTAAATCCAGGTTATAATGGAATTACTGATATAAATATATTTAATGGTACTTCAGGACTTTTAAAGATTGGAGAAAAAATTACTGTAGAAATAAAAGTTTTATTCAATGAATCTTGTAATGGACTAAATACAGCAGTTTTTACTGCAATAGATCCTTTAAATAGATTGGTTAGCTCTTTAAGTTCAGTTGGTGTTACTGCTTCATCTGATACAGATAATGATGGAATTACAGATGATATTGATATAGATGATGACAATGATACTATTCCAGATTTATTGGAATATAATGGTTTAGATCCTTTAGGAGATGATAATTCAAATTTTATACCTAATTATAAAGACACTACTTCTGGAGCTGATGCCAATGGAGATGGAATTGTAGATATTTTTGATTTTGATAGTGATGGTGTTCCAAATCATTTTGATTTAGATAGTGATAACGATGGTCTTTTAGATATAGAAGAAGCAGGAAATAGAGATGTAGATACCAATAGTAATGGAAGAACAAATAACAATGTTGGTGCAAACGGTCTAGATAATGCTAGAGAAAATAATGACACTACAAATACCACAATTTCTTACCTAATACCTAATACAGATAATAATGGGAATTCAAACTTTATAGATATTGACTCAGATGATGATGGTATAGTAGATAATATTGAAGCCCAACCCACAAACAATTATGTATCTATTAGTAATACTGTTTCAGATGTTGGTATTAATACAGCTTATCCTAATGGTATTAATCCTGTAGATACTGAAAATGATGGTATTCCAGATTATATTGATATTAATTCGGACAATGATATTAGAGATGATATTATAGAAGGATATGATGCAAATAGTGATGGAAACCCTGAAATTCTACCTTCTAATTCAGATGCAGATAATGATGGTTTAGATGACGCTTTTGATAATAATGACAATCTAATCAACCCAACAAATGGACAAACACCACAAAGTTTCCCGAATTTTGATAATGCAGATAACCCAGAAAGAGATTGGAGAGAAATCATAGCAGTAGTAGTGCTTATAGACGATATTACAGTTGCTGAAGGGGAAAACTTAGTTTTTACACTTTCTTTAGTTACCAAAAATGACAATAGCATTTTAGTAGAAAGTGCATCACCTATAGATATAGATTTTTCTACACAAAACGGAACAACAATAACAGATGTTTATGATGTAGCGACTTCACCATTTGATTATACCGGTTTTACCAATACAACATACACTATAACTCCTCTTGATAACAATGTGCAGTTTACAGTAACTTCTTTAGAGGATAATATTTATGAATTAATAGAACTTTTTAGTTTAAATGGAGTAATAACCTCAAATAACACTTTCAATAATACTATTGTTGGAATTGGATCTATTTTAGATAATGATGATCCACCAGGAATATCAATGAACTACTCTAGAGAAGATGAAGGTTTAGATTTAGTACATACAATAATCATAACTCACCCTTGTTCTACACCTATTATCACCACTATTAATACAAGTGATAATCTCGCTTTTAGTCCTGATGATTACATGTCAATTTCTGAAAATTTCACTATAGATGGTACAATAGATCCAAACAATGCAAACCTTACTGTTTCATTTAATATTACAACACAATTAGATAATTTAAATGAATTGGAAGAAGAAACTTTAAATGTGATAGGTATAGTGACTACTGCAAATGTTGGGAATCAAGATTTAGTAAAAACTGGGACAATTATAGACATTGACCCAAATCCATTTGTAGACATACAGGATGTTACAGTTGAAGAAGGGAATGCTTTTTTGTTTA
>CAKZOX010000190.1 GCA_937138295.1 uncultured Campylobacteraceae bacterium | reverse complement strand
TAGAAGAGTTAATCTACCATTCAGCGATCCACTTTGAGCGTGAACGTATATAAGCACCTCTTGTTTTCTTATCGATAAGATCTTTAAGTTCCTTTTCTAATTGCCGTTTTTTGTTTATATTTATTGAAATTGTGAACATTTACAAACTGATATTCTTTTAAAAGGGAGGTGTTCAATTTCCAATACCCGGGTCCTCTTTGGTTAGAATTGATATCAAAAGTTACTTTAATACATTTATGATCAGACATTCTCGTTCCCCCAGAGTGCGTACCAGGTATCTCCCGGAGTACAATGTTTTTTACTTGATATGCATAGGAATCTGAGACAAGAGCATAATCGATGCGGCTTTTGGGTATGTTTTCCCCATTACACCAGGTGTATCCTATATCCCCTGGTCTCAGGTTTGACCATGTATCAATTAAACTGTTACCTGTAAGTACTTTTTTAAACGTCTTTATACTTTGATCATCATTAATTTTTTCTAGGTTGCAATTAAAATCCCCTGCTATAAAGATATTTTCACTATTTATAGAAAAAATATTTTCGAAAAAATAACTACCTATCGCCGATAAGATTATGAGTAATCCAGACATAAGGAAATAAGAACCAAATATTGTAGATAAATGGGTATTAAAGCGTTCATAATTTTCATTTGCAGTTAGTTCGGCAGCATATTTTTGTACAGTAGTTCCAAATCCAAAATCTAATAATACCGTATAACCAAATACTGACCATAATAGAATCCAAAAACCATATGCTTCATCACCTAAACCTAAAAATAATAATCTAGTTGTAATGATACTTGCTATAGTTGCCCAAATTAATAATATATAACCACTAATCGTCCAACTAATTAAACTTTTCTTTAATGTTTTCGCTTCCATTAGTAGTTTCTACTTATTAATTTATTCATAATTATTTTAAATATATTTTTACTAATTTTTAAAGGATAAAAAATCATTAAATTTATATAATCTTTTACCCGATGAGGATATACTATTGGAGTTACCAGTTTTGAATAATGTTTATTTGAAACATGATTTTCATGTGCCATATTATCAAATATAGAATATTTAATACCAAAATCCTGTTCAATATTTTTAGATAGTAAATAGTCATAGTTATGTTTTATATTATCAATAGGAATTGAGTAAGCAATTGGTCCTGTAACTCTTAATACTCCTCTTTTTGCAACACTTTGTATTAAAATATTATAGTTTAAGACATTATGAACAATTCTTTCAATTACTTTTCTTAAAAAAGGATGCCCTTTAACCGTAATGATATTCCACTGTTGAAATTCACCATACTTCATCAAATATGGATTATTTATAAATTCAGGAAATATAGAATCAAATCCAAACCAATGTGATAAAATATATTTTGTTCCAGGTTTAATCTTTAAAGGTCTTGTAAAAGTACTTTTTAAATCAATATATATTCCACCTTTTGCATACATCAATAAATATCTAAAAAAATCTGCTCTAGCTGCACCATAGTTCTTATTAACTAAGTTATAAATTTTTAACATATTCTCACCATAAGTATTTAAAATAAATTTTTTTCTCATATTGCTATCAAAATATACATATTGATGTTCAGGGTTCATTTCTTTTATACTGTTAATATTTTCTTTAAAGATCTTTGGCAGCTTATTATATGCTTGAGTATGAGTTTGAAATATCATTTTTGGTATCTCTTTCCCCATTTCTATAATAGGTATATCTATTGACATATTAAATCCTTTTTTTTTATAGTGGTAATATTAAATAATTTAGTTGCAAATACTTTGCAGTCAAATTATTAATTAATTGCAACCTTTCTGCATAAAACTATTTTAATATTCCATAATTATAAAAATAAGGAGAAATATGAAAGGCATAATCCTAGCAGGGGGAAGTGGGACAAGATTATATCCTATAACCAAAGGTGTTTCAAAACAATTAACTCCAATATATGATAAACCTATGATTTATTATCCTCTTTCAGTGTTAATGCTCTCAGGTATTAAAGAAGTACTTATTATATCTACTCCTTGGGATTTAAAAAAGTTTGAAGATCTTCTAGGTGATGGATCTGATTTAGGTATGAAATTTTCTTATATAGTACAACCCTCTCCTGATGGTTTAGCTCAAGCTTTTATTTTAGGTGAAGAGTTTTTAGATGGTGATGATGCTTGTTTAGTATTAGGTGATAATATCTTCTTTGGTCATGGTTTTACAGACCTTTTAAGACACTCTGTTATAAATGTTAAAGAAGAAAATTGTGCAACTGTATTTGGATATTATGTAAATGATCCACAAAGATATGGAGTTGCAGCATTTGATGATAATGGCAATGTAACCTCTATTGAAGAAAAACCTGAAAACCCTAAATCAAACTATGCGGTTACAGGTTTATATTTTTACCCTAATGATGTAGTTAAAAAAGCAAAAGAAGTAAAACCTTCAGACAGAGGTGAATTAGAAATCACTACACTAAATGAAATCTATTTAAAAGAGAATAGATTAAAAGTTGAAATTATGGGTAGAGGATATGCTTGGCTTGATACAGGAACCCATGAATCACTTCTTGAAGCATCAACATTTATTCAAACAATTGAAAAAAGACAAGCTTTAAAAGTAGCATGTTTAGAAGAAATAGCATATGAAATGGGATATATCTCAAAGGAAAAACTATTAGAATTAGCAGAGCCTTTAAAAAAGAATCAATATGGTCAATATCTTATTTCTAGAGCAAATCAACCAAGAAGGATGAAGTAATGAACTTTATAAGAACTTCTATTCCTGATGTAGTAATAATTGAACCAACTATTCATGGTGATGATAGAGGATACTTCTGTGAAACATTTGTGAGCAATAAACTCACAGAATTTCTTGGATATAAAATAAACTTCTGCCAAGATAATGAAAGTAAATCTAGTAAAGGTGTATTAAGAGGACTTCACTATCAATTACCACCTTATTCTCAAACAAAACTAGTACGTGTGATTTCTGGAAGAGTTTTAGATGTAGCTGTTGATATTAGAAAAAACTCTCCAACCTTTGGACAATATGTAGCTGTTGAATTATCATCTGAGAATAAAAAACAAATGTTAGTACCAAGAGGCTTTGCCCATGGGTTTGTAGTTTTAGAAGATGATACAGTATTTGCTTATAAAGTTGATAACTATTATAGCCCAGAATGTGATAGAGGAATAGCATTTGATGATTCAAACCTAAACATAGATTGGCAACTAAAACATAATGAATTAAATCTTTCACCTAAAGATACAAAGCAACCAAAACTTTCTCAAACTAATGAGATATTTGAATATGGAGTTGACTATTATGCCTAATTCAAATTCTTCATTCAATATTTTAGTAACAGGAAGTAATGGCCAACTAGGATCTGAAATAAAAGAGTTAAGTTCAAACTATTCTTATAATTTCTTCTTTACCAATAGAACTAATATAGATATCACAGATGAAAATAGTATTAGAAACTTTTGTGAAACAAATAATATAAATACCATCATAAACTGTGCAGCCTATACCAAAGTTGATAAAGCAGAAGAAGATATTGTAAATGCTGATTTAGTAAATAGAAAAGCAGTTAAAAAACTCTCAATTATTTCAAAAGAGTTAAATATAAAATTAATACATATATCAACTGATTATGTATTTGATGGTAAAAACTTTAAACCATATTGTGAAGAGTTTCAGACAAACCCAAAAACAGTTTACGGTAAAAGTAAACTTGATGGTGAAAAGCAGATGATAAAAATAAATCCATCTAATTCTATTATCATTAGAACATCATGGGTATATTCATATTATGGAGCTAACTTTGTAAAAACAATGTTAAGACTTGGTAAAGAGAAAGATGAGTTAGGAGTAATATTTGATCAAGTAGGAAGTCCAACTTATGCAAAAGATTTAGCAAAAACAATTTTGGATATCATTCCTCAAATCAAAAATCCTAAAGTGCAAATATATAATTATTCAAATGAAGGTGTTCTTTCTTGGTATGACTTTGCAAAAGAGATTATGAAAATGGCTAAGTTAAATTGTAAAATAAATCCTATTGAAACTTATCAATACCCAACACCAGCAATTAGACCTCATTATTCAATATTAAATAAAAGTAAAATCAAAGAAAAGTTTAATATAGAGATACCATATTGGAAAGATGGATTAGATGATTGTTTAAGAAGATTGGGTGAGAGAAGATAATGAAAAACCTGAAGATAGGAGATTAGAAGATAAATGTTCAATAACAACAATAACCAAACAATATTAGTAACAGGATGTGCTGGATTTATTGGATCTAACTTTGTGCCATATTTCCTAGATACTCATGAAGATATAAATATAGTAAATATAGATCTTCTAACTTACGCAGGTGATTTAGAAAATCTAAAAGAGTGTAAGAATAATCCTAGATATAAATTTATCAAAGGTGATATTTGTAATAGAGAACTGGTTGAATTCATTTTCCAAGAGTATGACATCCAAGGTGTAATTCACTTTGCAGCTGAATCTCATGTTGATAATAGTATTAAAAACCCAGGTGTGTTTGTACAAACAAATGTAAATGGAACATATACTTTAGTTGATGTAGCATATAAGTATTGGATGAATGCTCCTTTTAAATATAAAGAAAAATTTGGAACCTCTCAAGAAAATGGAACCTCGAATTCATTCGAGGCAGAACTTCCAAGATTCCATCATATCTCAACAGATGAAGTATATGGAACACTTTCCTGTGATCCAAATGACCTTTTCACTGAAACAACTCCATATGCTCCAAACTCTCCATACTCTGCTTCCAAAGCATCTAGTGATATGATAATAAGATCATATGTAGAAACATTTGGAATGAATTGTGTTATTACAAATTGTTCAAATAACTATGGACCAAAACAACATGATGAAAAACTCATCCCTACTATTATTAGAAATGCACTTCAAGGTAATCCTATTCCAATATATGGTGATGGAAAGAATATTAGAGATTGGTTATATGTATTAGATCACTGCAAAGGAATAGATATAGTTTACCAAAATGGATTAAAAGGTGAAACATATAATATTGGTGGAAGAAATGAAAGAACTAATCTTCAAATAGTTAACACTATATGTGAAATACTTGATGAAAAAGTTCCATTACTGCAAATGGGACTTCAGTCCCATCAAAAAGCTTCGGAACCTGGACTTCAGTCTAGGCTAAAATCATACAAAGATTTAATTACATTTGTAGAAGATAGAGCTGGACATGATAGAAGATATGCAATTGATGCAACTAAGTTAGAAAATGAACTTGGCTGGAAAGCAGATGAGAACTTTGATAGTGGGATTTTACTTACTATTGAGTGGTATTTGGAGAAAT
>CAKZOX010000189.1 GCA_937138295.1 uncultured Campylobacteraceae bacterium | reverse complement strand
CATCATTTCTAGAAAGAAATTAATTGAAGATGCAAAATTAGAAAAAGATTCAAAAGTTGCAGAAATCATTGAAAAAGATGAGCCAGTAAATGGTATAGTTAAAAAAATTACTTCTTACGGTATGTTTATTGATTTAGGTGGAATTGACGGTTTAGTTAACTACAATGAAATATCATATAAAGGTCCAGTTAATCCTGCAAACTATTATGATGAAGGTGATGAAGTTACTGTTTCTGTATTATCTTATGACAAAGCAAAACAACACTTATCATTATCAATCAAAGCTGCTTTAGCAAACCCTTGGGAAGAAATTAAAGATGAATTAGAAGTTGGTGATACTATTACAGTTACTGTTTCTAACTTTGAATCTTATGGTGCATTTGTTGATTTAGGAAATGATATTGAAGGTTTACTACACGTATCTGAAATTTCTTGGAATAAAAACATCAAAAATCCAAAAGAATTATTAACAATTGGTGACGAAATTAATGTTGAAGTTATCGAGTTAAATGTTGATAAAAAAAGATTAAGAGTTTCATTAAAGAACTTACAAGAAAAACCATTTACAAAATTCACTAAAGAGCATAGAGTTGGTGATGTAATTAAAGGTACAGTTGCAACTTTAACTGACTTTGGTGCATTCGTAACTTTAGGTGATGTTGATGGTCTATTACACAATGAAGAAGCTGCTTGGGATTCTAACACTAAATGTAAAACACTTTTCAAAAAAGGTGATGAAGTAGAAGTTAAAATCATTAAAATAGATACTGAAAAAGAAAACATTTCATTATCAATTAAAGCAATTGCAGAATCTCCAGCTGAAAAATTCCAAAATGAATTTAAAAATGGTGATATTGTTAAAGGTCCAATTAAAGATAAAAAAGACTTCGGTGTGTTTATTAAATTAGCTGATAACTTAGATGGTTTAATTAGAAATGAAGATTTAGCACCATTAGAAGTAGAAGAAATCAATATCGGTGATGAGATTGAAGCAGTAGTTATCAATATCGACACTAAGAAAAATAGAGTTAGATTATCTTGTAGAAGATTAGAGCAACAACAACAAAGAGAAGTTCTAAAATCTGTAAGTGATGATTCTTCTATGACTTTAGGTGATTTATTAAAAGACCAAATTAAATAACTAGGATATAAATAGATGAGAAAACATACTATTGTAGTTTGTGACCACATACATGAAGATGGATTAAATATTTTAGCAAATACTGAAGACATCAATTATGTATTTGCAGCAGATATAGATAAAACAACTTTATTAGATGTTATTAAAGATGCAGATGTAGCAATTACTAGATCTTCAACAGATGTTGATGAGAAGTTTTTAAATGCAGCAACAAATTTAAAAGCAATTATTAGAGCTGGTGTTGGTTATGATAATGTAGATATTGATGGATGTAGTAAAAGAGGAATAATCGCAATGAATGTTCCTACTGCAAACACAATAGCTGCAGTTGAATTAACAATGGCACACATGCTTTCTTGTATGAGAAAATTTCCATACGCTCATAACCAATTAAAACAAGATAGAATCTGGAAAAGAGAAGATTGGTATGGTAATGAATTATATGGAAAAAAATTAGGTGTTATTGGTTTTGGTAACATTGGTCATAGAGTTGCATTAAGAGCTAAATCTTTTGAAATGGACGTAGTAACATACGACCCATACATTCCTTCAACAAAAGCAACAGATTTAGGTATTACTTATACAACTAATTTTGAAGATATTTTAAGCTGTGATATTATCACAATTCATACACCAAAAAATAAAGAGACAATCAATATGATTGGTGAAGAAGAAATATCTAAAATGAAAGATGGTGTAGTTTTAATTAACTGTGCTAGAGGTGGTTTATATAATGAAGAAGCATTAGTAAACAACCTTAAATCTGGAAAAATCAAAATGGCTGGTATTGATGTATTTATCAAAGAACCAGCTACAGATCATCCATTATTAGATTTACCAAATGTAACTGTAACAGCTCACCTAGGAGCTAATACAAGAGAATCTCAAAAGAAAATTGCAGTTCAAGCTGCACAAAATGCTATTGAGTCTGCAAGGGGAATTTCATATCCTCATGCATTAAATTTACCTATTGATGAAAGTAAAATTCCATCTTTTGTTAAACCATATATTGAGTTAACTCAGAAAATGGCATTCTTAATTGCACAAAGTGATAAAGCTGAAATCAGATCTATCAATATTGCAGCTGAGGGTGAAATTGGGGAATATTTAGATTCTTTACAAACATTTGCTACAGTTGGAGCATTATCTGTAAATAGTGGTGATGAAATTAACTATGTAAATGCAAACTATATAGCATCTGAAAAAAATATTGATATCACAACTTCGTCTTTTTCAAGTCATAGTGGATACCAAAATAAAGTTTCTATTAAATTAACTACATCTCATGGTGTAAGTACTATTTCAGGTACGGTTTTCAATGAAGATGTACAAAGAATTGTAGAAATTAATGGATTTAATTTAGATATTGCTCCTCAAGGTAAAATGATTATCATGAGTAATAAAGATGTTCCTGGTGTTATTGGAGAAGTTGGTAAGACTTTATCTAATAATAACATCAATATCTCTGACTTTAGACTTGCTAGAGGTAAAGATGATAAAGCATTAGCAGTTATCTTAGTTGATGAAAATATAAACTCATCAATATTAAATGACTTATCAAATATTGAAGCAGCAACTTCTGTTTCATATGCAGAGATTTAGGAGAAATTATGGCAATTAGTATGAGTGACCTTAAAAAAGGTCTTAAAATTGAAATTGATGGTGTTCCATATAAAATTACTGAATATCAACATGTAAAACCAGGTAAAGGTGCTGCATTTGTTAGATGTAAAATTAAATCATTTTTAAATGGAAAAGTTATTGAAAAAACTTTCCATGCTGGTGATAAATGTGAAACTCCTAACTTAGAACAAAAGCAAATGCAATACTTATATGATGATGGTGAGCTATTACAATTTATGGACACTACAACGTATGAGCAAATTGGTTTAACTTATGATCAAGTTGGTGATACAATTGATTGGATTTTAGATGGTATGAATGTTGATATGATGTTCTTCAATGGTAAAGCAATTACTGTTGAACCACCTATGGTAGTTGAATTAACAATTACTGATACACCACCAAACTTTAAAGGTGATTCGCAAGGTGGTAAAAAACCTGCAACTTTAGAGTCAGGTGCAGTTGTACAAATTCCATTCCACCTTGTAGAAGGTGATGTAATTAGATGTGACACAAGAACTGGTGAATACATCGAAAAAGTTAAGTAGTAAATCTACTTAACTTTTACATTTTATTTAAACTTTAAAAAGACTATTTTCTCTTCTCCAATATAATTTTCATGAACAATTTCAAAATCTAAATCTAGCTCTTCTAAGCTACTATTTAAACCTTTTCTAACTTTTGGACTTATTACTAGCAGTACATAGTTTATTTTATTTCTAAGCTCATTTAAAAGGGTATATGTACCTTCTACCATAACAAATTTATAATCTAATAATTTAAATAGATCATCACTAATTAAAACTTTTCTATCAGGTATTTTAAAAAGAGGTATATTTTGATCAAATATTTTCTTTTTAGAATAGATTAGAACATCAGGATTGTTTCCTTTTACATATCTTGAATCTAATTTAGGTTTGTCAGTTCTTACTGTATTACCACCTATCATAAGTAAATCAATTTTGTCCCTTAAACTATGTATATACAATTGACTCATCATATTACTTATTTTACCGTCTATTGAACCATTTAAAGTTTGCGCCATTTTAAAAAATATAAAGGTATTACTATTCCATTGTTTAAAAGGTTCAATTAAATACAAACCTTCTTTTTTTAATACATTTGTAACAACTTCAATTCCCGCATCTTCTAAAGTTTTTATTCCACCACTTGCTAGATCATTTGGATCTTTAATACTTATAACAACTTTATTTGGTTTTATTTTTGCTATTAATTTTGCACAAGAAGGAGTTTTACCCTCATGATTACAGGGTTCTAGTGTAACATAAAAAGTACAATCATTAAAAAAACCATTATGATTTTTTTCAATAAACTTATGAATTTTATGGGACTCTTTCATTGTTTTTAAAAGTGAATTATTCTCATGTTTTAAATATGCTTCTTTAATAGCATTTATTTCAGCATGAGGCATACCTGCTTCTTTGTGTGCTTCAATTGATAATATTTCACTATTTCCTTTTAAAATAACACATCCAACAGCAGGATTTGGATAAGTTAAAAGTTGATATTTCCATGCTTCATCTATTGCTAATTTCATAAAAAAATTATCATCTATTTTCATTTCAATCCTTTTTTGACTAAAAAAAAAGGAAGTTGAAAACAACTTCCTTTTTATTAATATTTACTATTTAATTTCTACCATTCAAAATAAGTAGAACCAGATAAAACTGAATCAAATGAAATAACTTCTTCGCCAAATTCAGTTTTAATAGTAATATTACCATCTTCAACACTCAGTAACTCACCTTTGTAAGTTTCAGTAGCAATATCTTTTACTTTTATATTCTCACCAATACTAGCTTTATAATGATCTAAAGTTTTTAATTTTCTTTCAATTCCAGGAGAACTTACTTCTAAATTGTATACTCCACTCATAGGCTCATTAACATCTAAAATTGGTGAAATCATTCTTGAAATTTCTGCACATTTATCAAGTGAAATTCCACCCTTAGCTGTAACATAAATTCTAAAAATATTTCTATCATTTTCTCTAGTAGTTACAATATCATATAAAGATGCACCAAGTGATTCAACTGTTAATTTTATTGTTTCTTCTAAATTATTCATTGTCACTCTCCTCTTGTTTATCTTTATTATCTTGTTTCTTTTCTTTACTAATTTTTGCAAATAATGCTTCAATATGTAAAGATTCTTCTAGACTTGTATCATTAATAAAAGTAAAGTTTGGACATTTGTACCAACCCGTACTTGCTAAAACATATGATTTAATTCTGCTATTAGCTTTTTTTAGAAGTTGAACAATGATTTTAATCTCAGCATCATTATAATCACTTCCATCAAAATAAACTCTAGCATCATATTTACCATTTTTACAATCAACTCCAGTAACTGCTAGAGTATTTATTCTAGAGTCACTAAGTGTTGATAATGCTTCAGGAACAAGTTCCATTAAAAGCGATTCTGTTCTTTGTAAATTAATACTTTTCATTACTTATCGTCGATATGAGTTTTTTCTTCTATTTGAATGAATGTTTCAATAAAGTCACCTTTTTGAATGTCATTAAATTTCTCGAACATAATACCACATTCATATCCATTACCAACTTCTTTAACATCATCTTTAAATCTCTTAAGAGATGAAATTTTACCAGTATAAGTAACAACACCATCTCTAATAATTCTTGCGTGTCCACCTCTGATAACTTTTCCATCTGTAACTAGACATCCAGCAACAGTTCCAACTTTAGGTACAACAAATGTGTCTCTAACTTCAGCTTGTCCTGTATTTTCTTCTCTAATTACATTACTCATCATACCAGATAATGTATCTTTAATATCATCAATTAAATCATAAATAATTGAGTATGTATTAATTGTAATTCCATCTGCTTTTGCTTTATTTTTAACAGCACCAGTTGGTCTAACATTAAATCCTAAAATAATACAACCATCAGATGCACTAGCAAGAACTAAGTCAGATTCTGTAATTCCACCAACACCTGCATGAATTACTTTTACTTTTACTTCTTCATTAGCAATTTTTTCTAAACTACCTTTGATAGCTTCAAGTGAACCAGATACATCTGTCTTAACAATTACAGGTAATTGTTTGATTTTACCTTCAGCAATTAATCCACTCATTTCTTCTAATGAAACTTTAGTTGATTTAGATAACTCTTTTTGTCTTTCATGTTCTGCTCTTTTAGTAGCAATTTCTCTTGCTTCTTTGTCAGTATCTTGAGCAACCATAATACCACCTGCAACAGGAACATCATTTAAACCTAAAACTGAACCAGTTTCAGATAATCCAAGTTTTTTTACAGGTTGTCCCATATCATTAGTTATAGCTTTTACTCTACCAAAAGTAGTATCACAAACAATGTTATCACCTACTTTTAATTCACCATTTTGAACAATAACAGTTGCAACAGCACCTCTACCTTTTTCTAATGATGCTTCAACTACTGTAGCTTTTGCTTTTGCAGTTGGGTCAGCTTCTAATTCTAAGATTTCAGATTGAAGTAAAATATTTTCAAGTAAATCATCAATACCTTCACCAGTTTTAGCAGATACACCAATAAATTCGATATCTCCACCCCAATCAACAGGAGTCATTTCTCTTTCAGCCATTTGTGATTTAACCATATCTATATTTGCAGATTCTTTATCAATTTTGTTAACTGCAACAATAATAGGACATCCACTTGCTTTTGCATGAGAAATTACTTCTTCAGTTTGTTGTTTAACACCATCATCAGCTGCTACAACAATAATAATAACATCAGTTACACTAGCACCTCTAGCTCTCATAGCACTAAATGCTGCGTGACCTGGAGTATCTACAAATGTAATTTTTTGTCCATCTTTTTCAATTGTATAAGATGAAATATGTTGTGTAATTCCACCAGCTTCACCAGCTGCAATTTTAGAACTTCTAATTTTGTCAAGTAATGAAGTTTTACCATGATCAACGTGTCCCATGATAGTAACTACAGGAGGTCTTGTAACATAATTAGTTTTATCAATTTCCTCTTCTTCATACTCATCAACATAATTTGCATCTTCTAAAGCATCTTTAACAGTTACTTCAATTCCAAACTCTTCACCAAGAATTTCTAATTCATCTTGTTTTAAGAAGTCATTTTTAGTAACCATCATTCCTAAACCAAATAATACAGTAATTACTTCAGCTGCACTTTTTCCACAAGCTTCAGCAAATTCATATACTCTGATATCTTCAGGAATTGTTACTTCTGTAATTTCTACAACTTCATTCTCTCTTTTAATTCTTTTCTTTCTTTTACCTCTTTTTAAACCTTGTGGTCTATTTCCAAAGGCAGCAGGTCTAGAACTTCTTGATTGTTTATTTTGGTTTTGTTTTTGTTGATTTAATTCTTCTAAAATCTTAGGAGTATCTTGTAATCCCATATCAAGTAAAACAACTTCTTCACCAAGTAAAGAATCATTATCATTTTGATTGTTTCCTACATCAGCTTTAAAAGTATCAACTTCAATTAACTTACCATGTTCATGAGTTTTAGCAGGACCTCTTTTTTTCTCTTTTTTAGGTGCCTTAGTTTTAGAAGATTCTGTATCTAATTTTTTGTCAGTATTCCCAAGAATCTCACTTAAAGATTTCATAGGTTTTTTAGAATCTACACTTGAATTGTTAAATACAGGTGCTTGAGGTTTACTTTCTTCTTTTGGTTTTTCTGGTCTATTTTTCTTAACAATTTTAAGTCCTCTTCTTTTAGGAACAATTTTATTGTTAACTTTTTTTACAGCTGATTTTTCTTCTTTAACTTCAGTTTTTTCAACTGGTTTAGACTCTGTCTTTTTTTCTTTTTTATCTTCAGAAGTTTTGTTTTCTTCTTTAACTTCCTCAACTGTTTTAGTCTCTTCAGTTTTTTCAACTGTACTAGTTTCAGTTTTTGTTTCTTTCTTTTTCACAGGTTTTTTAGCAGGTGCTTGATTTTTAAGTTTTGAACTCTTACCCGTCATCATGTAGTTAGTAATCTCTTCTGCATCTGCAAATGAAACTGCACTTTGAGGTGATTTTAATTCTATTCCTAAATCTTTTGCTTTAGCAATAACTTCAGTACTATTAGCACCAGCCTCTTCAGCAATCTCGTAAACTCTTACTTTATCTGACATATGTTAGTATCTCCTTAAGTTTGGTAACGTAATCTTGGTTACCTTTACACTCTTTTTTTAGTATGTTGTCTAGTCGCTTATACTCTTTTTTTTTCATTTCACCTAAAATTTTAGTTGAACATGAATTACAAAAGTAAAAACTTCTTCCATGGTAGTTAAAAAGAATTAAGTCATTATCTTTAAAAACTAATCTTATTAATTCTTTTTGTTCAAATTTTTTTCTACAAAATACACAAGTTCTAGTTATGTTTTTCAAATTAGGCATCATTTTATCCAAATTAATCTTAATAACTCAAAAAACTAAATTTCTATTTTTACACCATGATTATCAAAATCAACTGAAAAAACTTTAAAATGAGAAAACTTATTTTTCAAAGCTTTCTCAAGTCTTTTAACATCATCTTCTAAACATACTGAAAATAATGTAGAACCAGAACCTGATAATGTACTCATTAAAGAACCATTTCTTAGTGCTGTTTTTTGAACTTCAAATAGTTCAGGCATTTGCTTCATTCTATATTTTTGATGAACTTTATCTTGAGATGCAGTTCTAAGCATTTTCCAATCTTCAGTTAAAAATGCTGCTGTCAATAGTGAAGAATGTGACAAATTAAAAATCAAATCTTCTTTTGAGTATTTAAAAGGTAAAGTCTTTCTTGAAGCTTGTGTAGAAATTGGTCTATTTGGAACAACAATTACAGCTTTAAGAGTATTTGGAATTGACTTATTAATATATCTTACTTCATTTTCTTGAACTGTAGCTACATTAAATCCACCCATAACTGCAGGTGTAATATTATCAGGGTGATTTTCATAGGCTAATGCTAAATTTAAAAGTTTATTTTTCTCAACTTTAATACCTTCTATAGCATATGCACTTGCAATTGCAGAAACAATAACAGCAGATGAACTTCCTAAACCTCTTGATAAAGGAATTTCATTAATAAATTCAAATCTAAAATTTCTCTTTTTATGAGTCAAATTATGATAAAAATCATTAAAAATTGATATGAACATATTGTTATCTTTAAGTGCTGGGTTATTTGAACCCTCACCTTTTAAAGAAACACTATGAAATTTTGATGGTCTAATAATAACTTGGTTTTTTTTAGCGATAGCTAAACCTAAACAGTCAAATCCTGGACCTAAGTTCGCACTTGTAGCAGGAACAGTTATTTTCATTAATTTCCTTCTTACACAGCTGGTAAATTATATATTGGCAGTGTATTTTCGTTAAATTCTATATTACCTAAATCTTCTGGTAATTCAAAGTTGGAAATTTTACAGTTATTTTCTATAAAGTCAACTTTAATGTCATTTTCTTCTTTGATAAAATATTTTTTACCTAAAGCTTTTATAGGTGAGTTTTCATTAAATTCAAATCCACTACAAGCAAATAATGGAATATTTTTTGAAATACTTATAGTTTTTAAAAATACATAAGCTACTTTTATTGCCATAAATGAACCTGGAGTATTTACATAGTTTAATGTTTTTATTTCATATTTTTTAAGTAATTCTTGAAAAACTAAAGGTAATTCATCACTTGTTTTACCTTCAATTTTAATTTCTTCTATAAGCTTTTTATTATCATAAATTCCAATTAAAACTGGTTTTGAAATTGTTATAACTAATACTTCAATCAATATCAAACCTTAAGCGTTTGCATAGGCAACTTTAAATACTTCAGCTTCACTTTGAGCTTCTTCTAAATCTAAAATCTCATAATTAGAACTATCTTCCATTACTTTTTTTGTAAGTAAATGATTTAAGTGATGACTTCCTGCTATTGCATCATATTCACCAACTAATGTATATCCTAAAAGAGCCATATCACCAATTGCATCTAATATTTTATGTCTTACAAATTCATCATCATATCTTAAACCTTCAGGATTAAGGATTTTGTTTTTATCTAAAACAATAGCATTTTCCATAGACCCACCTAAAGCTAAGCCTTTGCTTCTTAAATATTGAACTTCATGTAAAAACCCAAAAGTTCTAGCTTTTGAAATATTTTCTTTATAATCAGAAATTGAATAATCAAAATGATAATTTTGAGTTCCTATTGATGGATGTTCAAAATTAATTTCAAAATCATATATAATTCTATTTGATGCTTTTAAGGCTACTTTTTTACCTTCAGGTGTAGTTACCTCAACATCTTTTTTTATCTTCATAACTTTTTTAGATTTTTCAAGCTCTTTTATTCCAGCTTCTTCTATAAGAAGACAATAACCAGATGAACTACCATCTAAAACAGGTACTTCATCATTATCTATAATTACTCTTAAATTATCTATTCCATAAGCATAAACAGCTGATAATAAATGCTCAATAGTTGAAATAACTACATCATTTTTACCAATTACTGTAGCCATTTGAGTGTCAACAACATTTTCAATTTTTAAAGGAATTGATACACCCTTATCAGATCTGTAAAAAATAATACCCATATCACTATCAAGTGGTTCAAGAGTCATTTTTACAGGAACTCCTTTATGAAGCCCTATTCCAACTATGTCTACAGATTTTGCTATTGTTCTTTGTTTCATTTACTATCAATCACTTTCTTTGCATTGTTTAAAATATTTTTAACGTTTAATTTAATCCAATTAGAATCAAGCCACTCTAATGGATTTACTTCAATTCCTTGAACTAAAACTCCAAAGTGTAAGTGGTCTCCAAATACAGCTCCTGTTGATCCTGTATTTGCAATTAAATCATTATCATTTACATAATCATCTAACATAACATGTGAATTTGTTGTATGTCCATATAATGTAGCTAAACCAAATTTATGATCTAAGATAATTGTATTTCCATATATTCCTAAATAATCATTAAAAATAACCTTACCTGCATTTGTAGTATAAATTTTTGCTTTTTTGATACTTGCCCAATCAATACCTAAATGCCAAGCTTCATCAATTTTATTATTATCATAAAAATAATGTCTTCTTTCACCATATAAAGCAAAAGTTTTACCATTTCTTAGTTGTTTAAATGTTTTTAAACCAAATGTTGAAACTTGATCTTTATTCATATATTGTCTAACTACATTTTTTATTGTTTCAACATTATCTTTTCTAAGGTCTTTATTTGATAATACAAAAGCTTCAACATCATCAGATGGTACTTGATATCCACTTTTTTGTAAAACAGCTTTACTTACATTGTTTATAAACTTTGAAGAAACATTAATTTTATCTATTTTTGTTTTATGAGATTTTATATAATATGGAATTTTAGTAACTGAAACATTATTTGCCATATCACTAGCAACTAAATCAACTCTTTTAAATTCATCAATATTTATAGGCCAAGCAATAATTGCCATGTAATAGTTTTCTTTGTGAAATGGAATTAATTCAAAAAATTCTTGATTATTAAAACTAACATAAGCATCTTTTAAATTATCATCTTTTACTTCAACAACTAAAGTAGCACTTCCACCTTGTTTTAACATATATGAGTTGGCGATTACATTTGCAGTTGGGTTAATTGTATCTATAATCACATTTGCAGTTGTAGATGCTTCATTTCCTGCAAAAAAGTTCCATTTACTATCATCAGTTACTTTTATTTCTATTGAAGTAGTACTTGGAGTGTATCTTCTAGGAAACTTAGGAGGAACAATTGAAAGTTGAACTTGATTTCCAATTTTAGTTTCATTTACAGCAAGTGGCATTCTTTTGTTTCCATCAATGAAAGTTACTGTATATGATTTAATATTGCTTTCATCTTCAATAACTATATCAATTGGATTTTTCAGATTCCAATAGATATTTTTTTCAACAGTAATTTTTGGAGCATTTTTTTCAAACATAGGAGAGAATCCTATAAATCCACCAATACCAGCTATAATTATTAATACTAAAATTAGCACAACTTTTGCTACGTTATTCGATTTTTGTCTACTTGTAAAACTCAAAAACTTCCCTTAATACTTGATTTTTAGCTTCAATAACATCTAAAGTATCTATAGAGAAACCAGCGGCATTAAAATGCCCTCCTCCTCCAAATATTGATGCAATTTGAGATACATCAAACTTCATTTTAGATCTTATTGAAACTCTTACTTGATTGTTTACTATTCTTAAAAATATTGCTACTTTTACAATTCCCATACTCATAATCATATCAAGTGCATCATCACAATCTCTACTATGAGCACCTGTTTCATCATACCACTCTTGCGTTGCATATATAGTAGCAACTTCACCTTCTTTAAATAGTTCTAAACTATTTAATACCTTAGGAATAATTCGATATTTTGCTAAAGAATCTCTTCTTAAAAGTTTATTTGCAATTCCTGAAGGATCAGCACCACATGAAACTAAAAAGTTTACCTTTTCAAAAGTTGTACTATCGCATCTTCCTAAAGAAAAAGCAAGGGAATCATCATATATACCAACATAAAGTGCCGTTGCTGAATTTTTCGTAATATATAATCCATTATGTTTAAAAAAATCATATACAACTTCAGCTGTTGAACTTAAATATGGATCAACTAAATTAATTACACCAAAATCTTCATTTGATTTATGATGATCAAAATTTATAATAGGAATATCTTTAGGAACTTCAAAACCTAATCTTTTATATGAACCACAATCAACACTAATAACTAAATCATAAAACTTTGGAAATTGATCAGTAATCTTGTCAAATCTTTCAATAAAGTCTAAATTCTGAGGTAAATCAGAACTTATATTAAATACCTTATGTTTGATTTTATTTTCATAGAATAGATTAGATAAAGCTAACGCTGAAGAGATAGAATCCGCATCTGGATTTACATGAGTTACAATTAAAATGTATCTGCTTTTTTCAATTAACTCTAAAGCTCTTGAATAATCTGTCATATTTATTTTGTTTGTAACTATAAAATCTTTCTTCAACATAACTCCTTTACAATATAATATATATGATTAGAAATAACAAAAAGTTAATACTCTAATTTGTTTAATTATTTCTAATCAAACTTCATAGAGAAATCTAACCAAGTAGCTTGGTGAATAATACTACCACTACTAATAGCATCAACTCCACTATTGGCATAACTTCTAATAGTTTCTAAATTTATATTTCCACTTGCTTCAAGTAAAATATGAGGATAATTTTGATTTCTAAATGTAACTACCTCTTTTATCTGATGTGGTTCCATATTATCACACATAATAATATCGGCACCTGCATCCATAGCTTCTTTTACTTGCTCAAATGTCTCACACTCAATTTCAATTTTAGTTACCCATGAAATTCTTTTTCTAGCTTTTTTAACAAACTCTTTTAAGTTTTTAATAGTTCTTAAGTGAGTATCTTTAAGCATTAAACAATCATCAAGTCCAAGTCTATGATTAATAGAACCGCCAATTCTACTTGCATACTTCTCAAAATCTCTTAATTGAGGTCTTGTTTTTCTAGTATCAAGTAAAACCACTCCTGTTCCTTCAATAAGTTTTGCATATTTATTTGCTTCAGTTGCAATACCAGAAGCATGTTGAAGCATATTTAAAAAAGTTCTTTCAGATGATAAAAGAATTGATGCTTTACCTTCAAGTTCAGCGATAACATCACCTTTTTTAATCTCATCACCATCACTAACCAAAAATTTACAATCAAACTTTTCAGTTCTTGCTAAAACTTTTGCGTATTGAATTCCTGCGATTATTCCATCACTTTTTGAAATAGCACGAGCTGTAAATCTTCCTTTAGGAGCAACATCAAAGAATAAATCTCCTCTACCATTATCTTCTATAATGGCATTTTTAACGAACTTTTTAATATTAATCATACTTCTAACATCCTTTGAAGTGCTATTTTTGCATATTTTACTGTATTTTCATCAACAAATATTTCTCTTTCAGGGGAGATATTATTGTTTTTTATACTTAATAGTGTGTCATAAACATCCAATAAAGTTGTTTCATTCATAGTTGGACACTCAGGTTTTGTAGAACTTAATATATATGTATTTTCAGTTCTTAATCTACTTACCATATTAAACTCAGTTCCAACAGCAACTTTTTGTTCTTTTGGTAATTCACTTATATATGTAATAAGTTGAGAAGTTGAACCTACAAAATCAGCTGCATCACAAACTGATGGGTCACACTCTGGATGAACAGCTATTAAGATATCTTCATATTTATTTCTATAAAACTCTATATCATCTACTGAAAACTGTTGATGAACTGAACAAAAACCATTATAACAAATCACATCAGCATCTGCTAAATTTGTTCCATCTCCAACTACTGCAGATTTTAAATTCATTTGTTTTGCAAAATTTTGACCTAAACATCTATCAGGTACAAAGAAAATTTTCTTTCCAGTTTCTAGACCTTTTTCAATGATTTTATAAGCATTTGAAGAGGTACAAACCATTCCGCCCATTTCACCAACTTTTGCTTTTACTTTTGCACTTGAATTGATATAAGTAATAGGAAGAAGGTCTTCATTTTTAATACCAGCATCATTTATAATTTTTAAATTTTGCTCATAATAACCTTCATCAATCATTCTAGCCATCGCACAACATGCAACCTTTGGCATAACAACTGTTTTTTCAGGGCTTAATACTTTTACACTTTCACCCATAAAACCTACACCACAAAAAACAATATATTGTGAATCTGTTTGTTTCGCTTTTTTCGCTAATTCTAAAGAATCTCCAACTATATCAGCTAACTCAAAAACTTCATCTCTTTGATAGTAATGAGCTACTAAAGTTACGTCTAATTCTTCTTTTAGTTTTAAAATTTCATCTTTTAAATTCAATTTAAACCTTCTATAATTTATACAATTTTAATTTTAAATGAGAATATAACTAAATTTCAGTTATAATCCATTTAATCAAAAAATAAACTTACTAACAAAGAGGTTCTTCGATGGATTTTTTTTCCAACATTAATATATTATTTTACTTGGCTGCATACTTAATTGGCTCTATTCCTTTTGGAATGATTTTAGCAAAACTATTTGCTGGAGTTGATATAAAATCACAAGGTAGTAAATCAATAGGTGCAACAAATGTATTAAGAGTTGTAAAAGAAACAAATCCAAGCTTAGCAAAAAAACTAGGTATTGCTACAGTTATACTTGATGCTTTAAAAGGAACGTTAGTAATTTTAGTTGCTATGGCTATGAATGTTAGTCCTGAAACTTTATGGATGATAGCAGTACTTGCTGTTCTTGGTCACTGTTATTCAGTTTACTTAGGTTTTGAAGGTGGAAAAGGTGTTGCAACAGGGCTTGGTGTTTATATAGCTTTAGTTCCAATAGCTACAGTTATTGGTGCAATTGTTTGGATAGTAAGTGCTAAAGTTCTTAAAATATCATCGGTTTCATCACTTTTAGGATTAGTAGCTGTTGTTATTGCTTCAATTTTTATATATGAGGGATTAGAAATAAACTCACATGTACCTTTGTATTTAATTGCATTTATCATTATATATAAGCATATTCCTAATATTGTAAGAGTTATTAAAGGTGAAGAAAAAAAGGTAATATAAATGAAAGTTTATATTGAAAACCTTACCTTTGAAACAATCATAGGTATCTTAGACTTTGAAAGAACAACTCCTCAACAAGTAATCATTAATATATCATTTAAATATAAATTCAATAATGACTTAAAAGATTTTGTAAATTATGCTGAAGTTACAAACTTAATTGAAACATTAATGAAAGAAAAACAATATCTATTAATAGAAGATGCAATACTTGACATAAAAAAAGAACTAAAAAAAGCTTTTTATATCAAAAAAATCAAACTGAAAATTACAAAACCAAATATTATGACAAACTGTCTAGTTTCGGTATCTAATAAATAAATTAATCTCTAAAAGACTCCAATAAAGTAGCAATAAAGTAGCACAAAGTTATATTTTCATTGCTATTATCTTAAATTAATGGAAAATTAACAGCAAAACTAACTATTTTAAGAAAACTTTAAAATTTCGTGGTGTAGAATGGTCGCAACGGTATGCCGGAAAAGGTTTAATTACAAAACTTAGACTAGTTCGCGCGCTCCGGTAAACTGATTAAATTTCGAAATTTTAGGAGAATAAATGAAAAAATTTGTAAAATTAAGTTTAGCTGCTGCTGTAGCTACTGCTGGGTTAACTTCAGCTAATGCTGGATCTTTAGAAGAAGCTATTAAAGGTGTAGAAGTATCTGGTACAGCTGTATTAAGATATAACGATTACCAAAATGATGATACACAAGATGCATCTTCAACTAACTATCAAAAATTAGCTGTAGATGTAACTGCTCCAGTTAATGATACATTATCTTTTGGTGCTACAGTTGAAGCAAATGGTGGTTTCTCTGGTCAAAATACTATGAGTGCTGACACTCAAGATGATAATGTTCAATTATCAGCATTAAATTTCACTTATACAGGTATTTCTGGTACTACAATTATTGCTGGTAAACAAGCTGTTAACACTCCATGGACTGTAGCTGCTGATTCTGATGGTGCAACTCATAACGGTACTGGTATCGTTGCAGTTAACTCTTCAACTCCAGTTACTTTAATCGGTGCATATTTTAATCAAACTAACTTTGGTACAGCTGCTGGTGATTCGATTTATGTAATTGGTGCTAAAGCATCTGTTGCAAACGTAAATTTAGAAGCTATGTATGCTGACCAAGAAGATTCTTTAGATTCATGGACTGCAGCAATATCTACAAAACTTAATGCTGGTGATGTTAAAGTTGGTTTATCTGCTAGATATACTGATTTAGAAATGGATGGTTCTTCATCTGATAACTCAGTTACAAAATTCAAAGCTACTGCTGCAATGGGAATGTTTAAAGCATTCGCTGCATACGGAATGGGTGGAGATGATTCAGCTGCTGTAGCATTTGATCAATCTGCTGCTACAACTATGGAAGGTTGGAACACTAAAATTGCTGGTGCTGATGCTGAATACTTAATGGTTGGAGCTTCTGCACAAGTTTTACCAACATTTAATGTTGCATTAAACTACTTTGAAAATGATGCAGATGGTACAGCAAGTGATTCACATGAGTTATATACTCAATTAACTTGGAAACCATCTAAAAACTTCTATACATATGTAAGATATGGATTTGATGTTGAAATTGCTGGTGTTGAGCAAAATAGAGGAAGAATTCAAGCTGAATACAAATTCTAATATTTGTTAAACTTAATTTCTTACTAAAGGTTAGAAGCTATTGCTTCTAACCTTTTTTTATTCCCTTAATTTTTATTCTTATTATGATAAAATCTTTTTACAATTTATAGAAGGAAACTATCTTGAAAAAACTAATCATAACTTCAATTTTTATATCAACATCTACTTTATTAGCTCAAACTACTATGTGCTTCAAACAAAACCACAAAGATATGACTACAATAGAAAATATCAAACTAAATGGTGGAGAGTGTAAAGGTGCTTATAGTTTAAATGAAATGAAAAAAGATGGCTGGAATGTAAGCGATATAAAAATATCTCAAGGACAAAATAACACTAATAATTTTGTCTATATTTTAAAAAAAGGTGAAATTTCTACTAACTTCTCAAACTTTAATAGTGGTATTTCTCAAGAAGAACTAGAAAATAGATTACTTCAGAAACTTGAACAAAAAAGAATAGAAGAAAAAAAACAAAAAGAAATTGAAATAAAACTTACAAAAATACAAGATGGTAAGTCTATTTATGAATCAAAGTGTTCTTCATGCCATGGTCAAAATGGTGAAATTAGTGTATATGGTGTTTCAAAACCAATGAAAGATTTGACTTTAGATGAATTAGAGTACTCTATTAGGGGATATAAAAGAAGTGAAATTGATAATGGTTATGGAATTGTAATGACACCTTATGCTAGAAGTATAAATTCAGAAGATTTAGAAAATATTTTTAATTATTTAAAATCTATAAATCCTTCTAAGGAAACAAAGTAACATATGGACGCATACGAATACTCAGAACTTCTTAAACTTTTAAATACTAAGTTATCAAACATAGAAGGTATCTTAAAACCTGATGCTTTAAATGCTAGATTAAAAGAGATAGAAGAGCTTGAAGCTGACCAAAACTTTTGGAATGATGTAGATAATGCTACAAAAATTGGTATTGAAAAAAATAGAATACTTTCAAGGCTTTCAAAATTCAATAAAGCAAATGATGCTTTAAGTGGTACAAATGATTTATATGAATTAGCCTTAGAAGAAAAAGATGAAGATACCTTTGAAATGCTTTATGAAGAAGCAAATGATTTAGAAGAGCTTATAAAATCAACTGAAATCTCAGTTATGCTTAGTAATCCTGATGATGCATCAAATGCAATTGTTTCAATTCATCCAGGTGCAGGTGGAACAGAATCTCAAGATTGGGCTAGTATGCTATATAGAATGTATCTAAGATGGGCTGAAAGAAATGATTTTAAAGTTGAATTACTAGATTACCAAAATGGTGAAGAAGCAGGTATTAAAGATGTATCTTTTATAATCAAAGGTGAAAATGCCTATGGATATTTAAAAGCTGAAAATGGTATTCATAGACTTGTTAGAATCTCTCCTTTTGATTCAAATGCAAAAAGACATACTTCTTTTTCATCAGTTATGGTTAGTCCAGAAATTGATGATAATATTGATATTGAAATAGAAGATAAAGATATAAGAATTGATACATATAGAGCAAGTGGAGCCGGTGGGCAACACGTAAATAAAACTGAATCAGCTATTAGAATTACTCATATTGAAACAGGAATAGTAGTTCAATGTCAAAATGATAGATCTCAACACAAAAACAAAGCAAGCGCGATGAAAATGCTTAAATCAAGACTATATGAATTTGAATTAGAAAAACAAAAAGCTGCAAGTGATGGAATTGAAAAAAGTGAAATTGGATGGGGACATCAAATTAGATCTTATGTAATGCAACCATACCAACAAGTAAAAGATACAAGAAGCAACATAGGTTATTCAAATGTAAATGCAATACTTGATGGGGATATTACAAAAATTATTGAAGACGTACTTATAGCAACTTCAGGGAAATAAAACTTTAGTTTTATTCCCTATTACAAATAGTTTTAAAACTACAATACTGACAAGTAGATTTTTCTTCACACTTATCAAAAGAAATAGAATTTTTTGAATCTTCCTTAAATTCATCAAATATTCCACTTAAAACTTCAAGTTTTTTATCAAGCATAACTTCTTCAAGTAATTTTGTATTTGCTAAATCAAAATAGTATGTCTTAATATTTTGAGTTTCATATTTTTGATTAATTGCTAAAAAATAAAATTCAAGTTGAAAATCCTTTGATTTCTCATATGTTCTAGCTGTATCTACTTTTAGACTATTTGATGTTTTATAATCAATTATTTCATATAGTTTTTCACTATTATTTAAAATCTTTATATCTAATCTATCTATAGTACCTTTTATTTTTAGACCATTAAAGTTACCTGTGAATTCTTCTTCACAAGAAATTGTAGAATTCTCAGACAGATATTCTTTTTCAAAATCATAATAACTTTTTAATTTTTGTTTCCATATTTGTAAATCAAAAAGTAAAAATGGATTATTTGTTTTATATTCATTAAATATATTCATTAAGTTTTCAAAACTTCTATCACTACATTTAATATATTTTTCTAAAATAGCATGAATGATACTACCTAATTCAAAACTTTTTGGTTTTAGAGTTATTTCATGCTCTTTTAATCCAACAATTGATTTTAAATAATACTTTCTTTTACACTCTAAATATGTTTTAAGTGAACTTGCAGACCATGTGATTTTTGTTAAATCAATATCTAATACAATATCTTCATTATTGTAGTTTAAAATATTGTTTTTATATAAAATATGTTTGTAAGAATTATCATAGGTTTTTTCTATGTCTATTTTTATATCTTTAAAAAGTTGTGAGGCAAATCTTGAGATTGTTGTACTATCACTACTTACATATGAAACGTAAACTTCTTTTGCTTTTTCAATCAAAGCTTTATAATAGTATTTTTGCAGGTCTTCTCTATTTTTTGAAGTTGGAAGTGAAACTGCTTCTTTTATAGCAGTTGATAAGAACTTATCTTTTACACTTTTTTTTGGAATATATTCCTCATTGAAATCAGGAATAATTACAGCATCAAAACTAATATTTCTAGTTTCAAGTAAACCCATAACTGTAACTTTTCCAGAGTTAACATCATCTAAAGTTAATTTTGAAAGTTTTTGTAAAAAAATCTTATAAACATCTTTTAATTTTAAACTATTTTCAATGGAAAAAATCAAATAATTATATCTATATACTAACTCATCAAATTTTATTTTTAATTCATCACTATCAATAAATGTTTTTAAATAATTAATAAGAAAATTAAAACTATCTTTAGTAGCATTTTTTGAAAATAATGGTTTTATATTATTGTCTAAAAAGTTTTTATCCAATTCTAAAAAATTTATATTCTCAATATGTTTTATTTCATCTTCAATAATATAAAAATAAATAGCAGTAGCTACTTGATATATTTTTTCATTCTCTATTGTTTTACCCATTGCACAGTTAAAATAGTTCTCTACATCAAATAACTGTAACTGTGAAGCAAACTTTTCATCAGGTAATACTACAGCTATCTTTGATGGATTTATTCCTTTATTAACTGCATTTATTATAGACTCTTTTATAAAAGCTATTTGGTTTACCCTTTGGGAAAAACCTTTAATGTTCAAGTTATAGTTTATATCTAACTTATACTCATTTACTATTATTTTATTAGTAAGATCATATCTATAATTTGTGTTGTTTTTTAATTCATCAGTTTTTGCTATGAATGTTTTTAATGACTTGTCATTATATTCATCTTTAAGAAATCTAATTTTTGTAGGAATTAATTTTGAAACTTTTTCAATAATTTGAAATTCTAGTTTTGTGAAATAACCTTCAAAATTAATTGTAATTTCATCAAATTTATTAATAAAATTTTCATTTATTTTATATTTATCTTTTAAATTGATTTTATCTACAAATTTTCTTTCATCTAAAATCTTTATGTAGTTTTTATAAACTTCTTCTAATATTGAAACATGTTCTAGATAAAAGTCATATATATCAAATTCTTTGATTTTATTTATATCAACTAATTCACTTGATAATTCATTTAAAAATCTATAAATATATTCACTCTCTTTCAAAAACTTATTGAACTCTTTTGAAATACCAAGTTTTTTTATATCTATATTAGAACAAGCTTCTTTTAAAAGTAAAGTCCTTTGCTCTTCATCACAGTATTTATAATCATCTAGTAAAATTGATTTTTTTAGAAATTCATCTATAGAAAGTAGTGTAGGTAAAAGCATATTAGAGTCACTATTTTCATTTAAATAGTCTCTAATAGCCCTTGAAGTTGGGTAAACTAAAAGTTTAGATTTAGATAGCATTTGATTTAATAAAGATATAACCTCTATCTTCATTAACTTTTACAGAGCCTGTCACATTCCAGTTATTTTCATCTGTAATAGTAAATGTAGTTACGTATTTATTATCCACTAATTCAAAATTGTTTTTATTTAAATACATATCATTTTTCTTTGTATTACTCTTAGTAACTTTAATATCAAAATCTACATCTTGAAGCTCTTTAGTATTCTTATCAAGTACAACTACACTTATTGTGTTTTCACCTAACTTAAATAAATTTTTGTGTTGAGATTTTAATTTTAACACTCTTTGAGAATATCTGATATCTTCAATTGTTAATGGAAAATCTTTACCATTTATATTAATTATAAAGTCATATTTTGATGTAAATATTAAATTAGATGTCATTATTTCATTATAGTTTTCATCCATATCTTGATATTTTTGCATGAAACTTTCATCTTCTTCAATTTGAATTTTCTTTGAACTTACAATTGTCCAAATAATCAATGAAAATGTAAATGAAAATATACCAATAAAAAATAATGGCCACCAGTTTCTACTTTTTTTATTATTCATATTATTTTCTTCTTTTTAAAATTGCATAAATATAAGCTAAAAGCCCTGTTACAATTAATGTATACATAAATACACGCCAAATAGTACTAGATACTATCCCTTGACTACCAATACTAGAATCTAATTTTATATTTCTAGATTCTGCAATAGTATCTGAAACTGCTGCATATCCATTTAGCATAGCAGCACTTACTTTAGCAAAAAGAGTATTCTTATCTTTTGAAGCAAGTAAAGGAATGATATAATCATCTAAAATATCATCTTTGCTAATAATTTCTTTTAAATTTTCAGATTGAAATAAATTTATATGCATATCTTCAATTGAAGTTAAAATCAACACATATGAACCTTTCATATCTTTTAAAACTTCGTTTTCAAGTTTTTTTATTTCGTCATACTTAATTTTCGAATCAATATTCTCAGGTAAACCTAAAGATTTTTTAACATAAATATATACATTAGTATTTAATTTAGATTGAGTTTCTAAACCAATTTGATTGATTTTTTCAGCTGCTCTTGGGTCAATAAGACCATCATCATTTAGTATGAAATTACTAGCAAAAAGATTTTGAGATAAAAAAAATAGAAGTGAAAAAATCACTCCTATTTTAAAATTAATTAAATTTTTCATATTAACCAATAAATATCTTTGCATCGTTTAAAAAACTAAAGTAAATAGTCATAGCTGCAGAGATTAATAATAATACTCCAATAATTTTATCCATAACCTACTCCTTACTTTTGATCTTTTAATAAGATATAATGTTTAGCTTGTTCTTCTGGTGTATTTTGTTTTCTATCAGAATAAACAGAACCAGATGTTAAACCATTTACGTCTTGGTTAATTTTATAAAAGTTAGTTGCTTCTCTATTTTGAACCATAATAGCATTTACTGTTAAATAGTATAAGATTCCTAGTAATAATGCAACTGCTATAAAATAACCAATTAAACCATGAAAAGAAAATACTCCTCTTTCGTTATCATTCATTTGTGTATTTCCAGCCATAATTACTCTCCTATACTTCTAATGTATGCTGCAAGAGCTTTTTGTTGTGTTTCATTTAGTCTTCCAGTGAATGCTGGCATTCCACCAATTACACCTTTTTTACCATTATTTAAAACAGTCATTACTAATGCATCATCATATTCTGCAATGTTTGGTCCAACGTAAGGCATACCTTTACCGTCCATACCATGACATCCAGCACAAGCAGCGTATTCAGCAGGTGCTTCACCTTTGAATCCACCAGCTACGTATTCAGCAACTCTTTCAGCACCTTCACCAAAAGCCATACCTGCAGGCATTCCACCTGGATAATCAGACTTAAAGTTGTTTGCTCCGTTGTTAATTACGTATAATACTTGCTCTTTATTAATTCTTTTAGTTAAATTATGAGCTTTACCTTCAATACCGTACCCATCAACACCGTGACAAGGAGCACATTGTACTAAATATGTATTTTTACCCATTTCAGCTAACTCTTCAGTTGTTGGATTACTCCATTTAGCTTCAAATTTCTCATTATAATCTAATGTCTCTTCATTCCATTGACCAATTTGTGAAAAACTATTAATTGGGTATGCAATAGTAAAGTAATAGAACATAAATAAAATAGTTCCAATAAACATAATTGCCCAACCTGTTGGAACAGGGTTTTTATATTCACCAATTCCATCCCAATTTTCATCTGCTAATTCACCTTTAGCATTATCATTTTTCATTTGATTAACGTATTTGATTACAACAAATACAGTAATTGTAATTACAGCTACTGCACCAATTAAAGTCAATACATTAATGTATATATCTCCAAATTCATTGCCTTTAAAAGCATCCCCTGCTGCAAACCAAGTTCCTGCTAATAATGCAATGATAAGAATTATTCCACCTATTACAATAGACTTCATTTATTTCTCCTTATTATCATCTTTTTCTTTATCTCTTTTTCTTTCTTCAAGAGGAGTAGAAACAACTGAGTCATCATGCACTAGGTTTGAATATTTTTCAAAATTTCTTTCACCCTTTTTTTCTCTTCTATAAATAGACCACGCATATGAGTAAAAAATTATAAAAACAACTAAAATCAAAAAGAATTTAGCATAACCTTGGATGGTTAACAGTGTTTCTTGATCCATAATATCCTCTTATTTTAAAGAATTTAAGTAAGCAATTAAAGCAACTATTTCAGGAATTTGACCATTTGCAACAGCGTCTTTTACAGCTTGATTCTTCATATCAGCAGCAATTAATTTTGCTTCTTCTTTAGCTTTTGCGATTGCTGTTTCATAATCACCTAATTCAACATCAATTTTACCATCACCATCTAAATCTTCATCATATGGTGTACTAAATACAGTTTTAACAGTATAAGCTTCAGCATATGCAGTGTCTAAATCAGCGATATTCTCAAACTGATGTGGATAAGCTGGCATAACTGTACCTGGAACTACTGAAGATGGATCTAACATGTGATTTTCATGCCAATCTGTTGTTCTGTAGTTTCCAACTCTCATTAAATCTGGACCAGTTCTTTTTGATCCCCATAAAAATGGTCTATCATATGCATACTCACCAGATAATGAATACATACCATATCTATCAGTTTCTGATTTAAATGGTCTAATTAACTGTGAGTGACAAGCATTACAAGAATCTTTAATATAAACTTGTCTACCTGCTAATTCAAGAACAGAATATGGTTTTGTACCAACTGTTGGTCTTGACTGTTTAGCAAAATCAGGAATAATTTCGATAATTCCTGCAAATGCAACAAATACAAATACTAGTACCGCAAAGAAAAACGGTCTTTGTTCAAACCAATGAAACATATTTTCTCCTTTTTCTTACGCAGCCACTGGCGTTTTGTTGATAGGTTCTTTATCTAATACTCTACCTGCAGTTACAGTTTTGTAGATATTGTATGCAAAGATTAAGAAACCAGTTAAGTATAATAAACCACCAACAGCTCTAATTGTATAGTAAGGTTTTAAAACAATTACTGTATCAATGAATGAATAAACTAATGAACCATACTCATCGTATGCTCTCCACATCATACCTTGAGTAATACCAGCAATCCACATTGAAGTAAAGTATAAAACAATACCAGTTGTTTGTAACCAGAACTGAGTTTTCATTAACGAATCAGAATATAATTCTCTTTTGAACATTCTTGGAACCATATGGAATAAAGAAGCCATAATCATGAATCCAACCCATCCTAAAACACCATCATGTACGTGTCCTGGAATCCAGTCTGTAAAGTGCGCAATTGCATTAACAGATTTGATAGCTTGAATTGGTCCTTCAATTGTTGATAACATATAGAATGTTGATGCTAATACCATGAATTTAATTAATGTATTAGTTTGTAATTGATCCCATTGTCCTTTCATAGTTAAAAGCATATTAATAGCAGATCCCCATGATGGTAAGATTAATACAACTGACATTACAGAACCCATTGTTTGCATCCAATCTGGAACAGTTGAATAAATTAAGTGGTGTCCACCAGCCCATAAGTATACGAATAATAATCCCCAGAATGCTAAGATAGAAAGTTTATAAGAATAAACATTTTGTCCAGATTCTTTTGGAAGGAAGTAATAAATCATAGCAATGATTGGTGTAGTGAATACGAATGCAACAGCATTGTGTCCATACCACCATTGTACTAAGGCATCATTTGTTCCTGCATACATTGATACTGAATGAATCCAAGATCCATATCCAGATACTAATTTTGTTGGAACTTCCATGTTATTGAATAAATATAACATTGCTACTGCAATAAATGTAGCGATGAAGTACCAGATTGAAATATATAGAGTTCTTTCTCTTCTAATTCCAATTAAACCAAAAATTGAAACTCCCCATAAAACCCACCATACAACAACTAAAATATCTAATGGCCATTCTAATTCAGCGTACTCTTTTGAAGTAGTGATTCCTGATAGTAATGTAACTACCGCTAATAGAATAGTAATGAAATATAAAACAAAGTGTAACTTTGCAATAGTCATTAAGAAAGGTGACTCTTTAAGAGAAACTTTTAATACTCTTTGCCCGATATAATACCATGCAGCAAAGATACCACTTAGAGCAAAACCAAATGCAACAGCGTTTGTGTGTAAAGGTCTTAATCTACTAAAAGTACCATATTCACCAGCTAAATTGTTTAGACCTGGGAACGCTAATTGGAAAGCAAGTATAACACCAACTGTCATACCAATGATACCAAACAGAATTGTTGCAAAAGTAAATGCTTTTGATATTGAGTAATCGTACTCAATTGGTTGTGCGTTTTGCATCAATCTCCTCCTACTAATTTTATATATACAAGTCACAGTCAGTCACTTATGCTTTATAATATCTAAGAAGGAGTTAATATTAACTTAATTTAATTAGTTTTATTAATGATTTTCTTGTATAAAAAGTTATTTTTTATTTGTATTTATAACTAAAATAATAATAATTGCCAAAAGTCCTAGTTTATAATTACTTAATTATTAAAGAAGACAAAAAATGTCCATTTTAAGGGATTTTGAGAAAATTGTTAAAATAATAGAAATATTATAAAGAAGATATTTTTTGTCGTATTTCACTGTAAAGATAGGTTTTATTAAAAAATAAGATACAAAAAAATAACTTTTATATGTGACTACAATTATATAAGTAAAACTTATATAAGTCTACTTGTAGCTTTTTAAGGCTATTTGAGTCTCTCTTTGCATAGTTTTTCTTTTTAAATCTTCTCTTTTATCATGAAGTTTTTTACCTTGGGCAGATGCAATTTGAACTTTTACCATATTCTTTGAATTAAAATACATTTTTAAAGCTACAATAGTAATTCCATCTTTCGTAACTTTAGTAAAAAGTTTATCAATTTCTTTTCTATGCATAAGAAGTTTTCTATCTTTTCTTTCATCAGGTCTATAAGTTGTGTGAGCAGTACTTAAATGTGATATATGACAATTTAGTAAATACATTTCATTTTTGATTATTCTTACAAATGAATCTTTTAAATTAACTCTACCCTCTCTTATAGCTTTTACTTCACTACCTTCTAGTGCAATTCCTGCTTCAAAAGTGTCAAGAATTGTAAAATCATGAAAGGCTTTTTTATTTCTAAATACTAAATTTTTTTTAACTTCTTTTTTTGCCATATTAAACTTTCTATTTTAATTTAAAAAATGAACTACCACTACCACTAAAGAAATATCCCTTATTTGAATACTTAATTAATTCATTATTAACATCAACGGCAGGTTTATATAAATCGTTTAAATACTCCAAACTATATTCATTCAAAATATCTATAGATTTTTTTTGTAATAGTTCACTTACTTCATTTTTAGTTGGAATATTATAATACTTTTCCCTAAACTTTGTAAATATTTCTTTAGTATCACATTTAATTTTAGGGGTAAATACTTCTAAATCCAAGGGTTCTTCATCATATTTTTCTACAATTTCACCAATTCCAGTTACATTAGCACTGTCATATTCATATATGAAAAATGGAACATCAGCACCCACTTTTTCACCAATTTTTGACATTTCTTCTACGGTTAGATTTAAATTACAATATTTATTGGCCATTAATAAAAATGTTGCGGCATTACTACTACCACCACCAAGACCAGCAAATTCAGGTATATTTTTTTCAACTCTAATAACGTGTTCATTAAAAAAAGTTTCAACACCAGGAAGGTTTTTAATTAGTTTGTATATTTTATATACAGTATTACTGTTTACATCACAAGTGAAATCACCTATAATTGTAAATGTTTTCCTACTATTAGTTTTTTCAAAAAACATCAAGTCATAGAGATTATGAACTCGGCAAAATCTGGACGCGAGTTCATGATAGCTATCTCTTGTACCAGTTATCTTTAAAAAGATATTTACTTTAGCGTAACATTTAGCTTTCATATAGTTCAACTTTATTTAATAAATAAGTTACATCACCATCAATAATTTCTATAATAGAAAAATATTTATCAAATGTAATATAGTACTTACCATCATTTTTATTACTTAAATAATCAATAGAAATTTTTCTTCCATTCATTATCCACTCTAAAGTACCCATGTAATCATTTTTTTCTAAATCTAAGTACTCTAAAGGATTTAAATCTTTTTCATTTTCATATTTAAATTCACCTTCATTGATTCTTTCTAAATATGATAGTGTTCCTTTTAATTCTAATTTTTCAAGAAGAATCTGAGCTAAACTTCTAATATAAGAGCCTTCACTTACAGTTGCTTCAAAAGTAATAAAAGGATGATTATATAAAACAAAGTTTGTATCAAATACTTGCATAGATGATTTTTTCATTTCAAAGTCTTTATCATCTCTTGCTAATTCATAAGCTCTTTTACCATTAATTTTTTTTGCACTAAACTTTGGCGGATAGTATTCATGTATTCCAACTAAATTATCAATTTCACTTTTTAATAGTTCTATATCGACTTTTTTTGAGTCATTTATATTATAAACATTTTCAATATCTAAAGAATGAGATTGGGCACCTAACCAAATTACTGCTTTATATGTTTTAGGAGTTTTTTTTAAGTACTTAAATAATTTAGAGTATTGTCCAAAAGCTACAATTAGGCACCCTTTTGCAAAAGGATCTAATGTACCACTAAATCCCGCTTTTTTGTTTTTATACTTTCTTTTTATTCTATTTAAATATCCATTTGAAGAGACAAACATTGGTTTATTTACAACCAAAAGTTTATTTAATGGAGTTTTATCATAAAGTCTTTTTTGCATTTATATTTTATATTTTCTCCACAAATGAAGAAAGAATATCCCTTACATTTCCACCAAAATTAATTGTAAGTTTATAATCTTTTCCTGCTTTTACAGCTTTTTGTACTCTTCCCATACCAAAAATTTTATGCTGTACTAAATCACCTTTTTTATATGCAGATTGCTTTTCTAAAGTTAAACTACCTTTTATAAGACCACTTTCACTTAAAAATCTTGATTTTGTTAATTGTGCTCTTTTTCCTTTGTAAAATCTAGAATGAACAAAAGACAATGTTAAGTTATCCATTGCTCTAGTTATAGCAACATATCCTAATCTTCTTTCTTCTTCTATATCACTACCATCACCAATTAAAGGGAAGAAACCTTCTTCAAATCCAATAATAAATAAATGTTTAAACTCTAAACCTTTTGAAGCGTGGATACTCATCATTGATACAGCTTCATTATAAAGTTCATCATTTTCACTTTCTAAGGCAATTTCATTTAAAAAGTCTTTCAATTCTAAGTGAGGGTTTTGAATAAAGAAATCTCTAATATATCCATAGAATTCATCAATATTTCCTTGTCTATCCGCGCCATCTGGTAAGTTATCGTAAGAACTTCTATAATCAAATGTTTCTTCAAAAGCATCTAAAAATTTCATTTTAGACTCTTCCATTACTTCTTTTAAATCGATAATTGAAGCTTCAAATACTTTTAAAGTTCTAGCATTTTTCTTTCCAACAATTGCTGCTATCTCTTCAGGTGTATTATTTATAACAACATCAAACATTGATATATTGTTTTGTAAAGAATAGTTTTCTATTTTTTCAATTGTAGTTTTACCAATACCTCTTTTAGGTTTATTAATTATTCTTTTAAATGAAAAGTTATCATCTTTATTTGTAAGAATTCTCATATATGCTATTAAGTCTTTTATTTCTGCTCTTTCGTAGAATTTCATTCCACCAACTAGCTTATAATTCATACCTGCTTTATTAAAACCTTCTTCAAGTGATCTTGATAGAGCATTTACCCTAAACAATATAGCTACATCATTTGCACTTTCACCACTATCAATTAGTTTTTTTACATCATCAACAATTTTTCTTGTTTCTTCATTTTCATCACCAGATTCATAAACTCTGATGCTGTCACCTTTTTTTCTTGTTCCAACTAATTTTTTACCTAATCTATCTCTATTATGTTCTATTAATTGATTAGCATGATCTAAAATTGTATCCGTTGATCTATAGTTTTCTTCAAGTTTAACTACAAATGTATCTTCAAAATGCTCATTAAAATTAAGAATATTTTTAATCGTAGCACCTCTCCAACCATAAATAGATTGATCATCATCACCCACCACACAAAGATTATTATGAGTTGAACAAAGAAGTCTTAGAAGTCTATATTGAAGTTCATTTGTATCTTGATACTCATCAACCATAATATATTGATATTTTTGTGATGTTTCTTTTGCTAAATTTTCATTTGCTAATAATATTTTATAAGGTAACAAAAGTAAATCATCAAAATCAACAAGATTGTTTTCAGCTAGGTAGTTTTCATATTTTTCATATACATCTGCAATTTCTTGATAAAGTTTTAATTGTGCAGTTGCTTTTGCTTCTTCAGGAGATAAAAGAGTATTCTTGTATTTTGATATTTCAGATACTAATACTGAAGTTGTAATTTCTTTATTAATTGATTTGATAATTCTTTTTTTATCATCAGTATCAATTATAATAAAATTGTTTTTTCTATTTAATTCATTCATATGAAATTTTAAGAATAATAATCCAAATTTATGGAATGTACATAATAATGGTGGAGTATTAACAAATGCTCCATCAATTAAGCTATATGCTCTTTCTCTCATTTCATTTGCTGCTTTATTTGTAAATGTTAAAGTCAATATTGAAGCAGGGTCTATACCTATTGATATTAAATAAGCAAGTCTTGTAGTAATAGTTTTTGTTTTACCAGAACCAGCTCCAGCAAGAATTAGAAGTGAACCATCTATATGCGTTGCCGCATCTTTTTGTGCTTCATTAAGTGAACTAAGTAGTGTATCTGACATTTTTATCTCCATAATTATATTATTATAACAAATCTAAACTAAATAGTGAATTTACTTCCTTTTAATTATTTTATTTATAAATTTTAGTTATAATACTTTAAAATCAAAATAGGGGAAAAAATGTTATCAGATTTCTCAAAACTAGAAACATTTTTAGCAGTTGTTAAAGAAAAGTCATTCTCTAAAGCTTCAGCCAAATTAGGGATATCTCAACCAGCTGTTACTCAACAAATGAAATACATCGAAGATTATTTAGATGTACAAGTTGTTGATAGAAAGAAAAATGGTATAAAACTTACAAAAGAAGGACAAATGTTATTTAACATTGCCCAAAAAATAGAAAAGTGTGTAAGTAATGCAGAAAAAGAATTATTAAAGATAATGAATAAAGATGTTACATTTGTTTTTGGAGCATCATTTATAATTGGAAATTATATTTTACCAAGGTTTTTAAATAACTTAAAAGAAAATATAAACAATGAAGTTTCAATTAATGTTTCTGTATCTCATGAAGCAATTGATGATTTATTAAATAAAAAGATTGATATTGCTTTAGTTGAAAACTATATTCCAAATGATGACTTAGTATATAGAGAATGGATGGATGATGAGATTGTAATTTTCTCTAATCAAAAACTTCCTAACAAAGCAAAAGCTGATGATTTATTATCATTTAAATGGGTATGTAGAAATCCAGAATCTCAAACTAGACTGTTGTTCAAAGAATCACTTGATAGAGCTAATTATCCTGATTGTGATACATTTAATGTAACTAGTGAAGTTACAAGTGCTACAACTATTGTTCAAACAGTATTACACTCAGATAAAAATGAAACTCCAACTGTTTCTATTGTTTCAAGAAATGCTATTGAATCATTATTAAAAGCAGGTGCTTTATATGAATCTAGAATTGGAAATCATAAAATGATGAGAAAATTATATATTGTATATAGAAAAGATAGAAAGCACGATGCTTTCATTGAAAATGTAGTTGATTATCTTTTAAAACTAGCTAAGTCTCAAATCAAATAATAAAAATAAAACTAGGATTAAAACCCTAGTTTTAAAATCTTTTAGTAATTAAAACCTTCTTTTTCTAAAGCAAGTCTAATTTTTTTCATTTGCTGATGTTTGTTTCTACACCACTGTGGTGATAATAATGTATCATCATCAATACCAGCTGTAATTCTTTGTACAGAAATATTTTCAGGTAAATTAACAATTGATTTTACAACTGTATCTACATATAAATCTTCAGTAATAGGTTCAAATCTACCTTTTCTATATTCATTTGTTAAAAGTGTATTTTTAACAACATATAAAGGGTGAAATTTAATTGAGTCAACATTTAAATTAACTGTTTTATTAAATGTTTCAAGCATCATATCTTGATCTTCACCAGGTAAACCATAGATTAAATGTCCACAAACATTTAAACCTTTTTCCTTACTTCTTTTAATCCAATATTCCATATTTTCAACAGTATCGCCTCTGTTGATTTTTTCTAAAGTTTCATCATAAAAAGATTGAATACCATATTCAACCCAAATCTCTTTTTCCTTTGATAAACCTACTAAATAATCTAATATTTCATCAGTAACACAATCTGTTCTTGTTCCTATACTTAAACCTATTACATTATCAAAGCTTAGTGCTTTTTCATATAAAGCTTTTAAAGTAGGAAATGGAGCATATGTATTTGTAAATGATTGAAAATATACTAGAAATTTTTTAGCACCAAATTTATTTTGAAGCCTTTGTTTAGTGGCTTCAAATTGCATTTGTAATTGTTGTAGTTGTTTATCTAAAAATGGGTTTTCATTAATTTTAGGATTAAGTTTGAATTTTGGTTTTCTTTCTTGTAGATTAGGTGAAAATGAATCATTTTCACAAAATGAACATCCACCCTTTGCTACTGTTCCATCAATATTTGGACATGTAAATCCCGATATTGATACAGGAACCTTATAAATCTTCTCACCAAATTTGTTTCTAAAATACCTACCTATTGTTAATACGTTTTTTAATTCATTCATTATTTAGTTACGAAGTAATCTCCATTAAAGCTCTCTAGTGCGTAGTTTCTATCTTCACCAATTGCTTTAACTAAATCATCAACTGAAAGGTAATCTAAAGAATCAGCTTCGATGTATTCTCTAACTTCTTCTATAGACATGTTATTTGAAATCAGTTCCTCTTTATTTGGTGTATCAATACCATAATAACAAGGATACTTAATCTCAGGAGATGCAACTCTAAAGTGTACTTCTTTAGCACCAGCATCTTTTAACATTTTTACAATTCTTTTAGAAGTTGTACCTCTTACAATTGAATCATCAATTACAAGTAATGATTTACCAGCAATTAGTGACTTCATAGGACTTAATTTCATTCTTACTTTTAAGTCTCTAGTCTCTTGAGTTGGCTCAATAAAAGTTCTACCCACATAGTGATTTCTTATAATTCCATATTCAAATGGAACACCACTTTGTGCTGCATATCCTAGTGCTGCTGGAACACCTGAATCAGGTACTGGTACTACCATATCAACTTGAATACCATTTCCTTCATCATTTTTAGCTAATGCTTTACCCATGTTTTCTCTAGTTCTATAAACATTTTTACCATCAATAACTGAATCAGGTCTTGCAAAATATACATATTCAAATGCACATGGTCTATATTCTGATTCAAATAATTGAACTGATTCAGGTTCATCATGATCTTCATCAAAAATCAACATTTCACCTGGGTTAACATCTCTTATGAAATCTGCACCAACTAAGTCAAATGCACATGTTTCAGAAGCTACTATATATCCACCACTTTTTAACTTACCTAAAGATAATGGTCTAATACCATATCTATCTCTTATTACAAACTGTTTTGATCTTGATTGAACAATAAAACAATATGCCCCAATAGTTCTTTCTAATGCTTCTTTAATTCTATCTCTTAATTTATCTTTTGTATTTTTTGCAATTAGATGAATTAAGTTTTCAGTATCCATTCCAGTTTGGAAAATAGCACCCTTGTCAATTAAGTCTTGTCTAACTTGTTCTTTATTGATTAAATTACCATTATGAACAATAGAAATTTCACCTAATTTATACTTAGCATATACAGGTTGAGCATCTAAAATAGAGTCTCCACCTGCTGTTGAGTATCTATTATGACCAATTGCCATATTACCTTTTAAATAGTTTAACGCATCTTCTGTGAACACTTCAGATACTAGTCCTCTATCTTTTTTCGTATAGATTTTTCCATCACAAGATGATGAAATTCCTGTTGCTTCTTGCCCTCTATGTTGCATTGCAAATAAAGCTGTTGAAGCTACTCTTGAAGCGTTATCGTTACCAAAAATTCCTACTATTGCGCACATTGTTTTTTCCTTATAGTCCTAAAGCGTCGTTGATTGAATAAAGTTTTGGATCTTTTCCAATAATCCATTTTGCAACTTTTATAGCACCTCTACTAAAAGTGTTTCTTGCAGTTGCTGTGTGATTTAATTCTAAGAATTCACCATCGTTATATAATCCAACTGTGTGTCTTCCTACAATATCTCCACCTCTTAATGCCATAACTGCAATCTCATCTTTAGTTCTAGCACCAATATTTCCATCTCTTCCCGATACTCTAACACTATCAAGGTCTAAATCTCTAGCATCAGCTGCATGCTCTGCTAAAGTTAAAGCAGTTCCTGAAGGAGAATCTACTTTATGTCTGTGATGTTGTTCAACAATTTCTAAGTCAAAGTCTCTTAAAGTTTTTGAAGCTAAGTGAACAAGTTTATTTAAAACTGCAACACCTAAACTCATGTTAGTTGCATATAAAACAGGTACAATTTTACTAGCTTCTAATAAAAGATTTTGTTGATGCTTTGTAAATCCTGTAGTAGCAATTACTAAAGGTTTTCCATTTCCATTTTCAACAATTTCAGTTAAAAGGCTTTCCGTTGCAGATGGTGCACTAAAATCAATAACTACATCACTTTCGTCAATTAAAACTCTGTAATCATTAGTTACAATTGTACCTTCAGGTACATCTTTTTTTAATTTATCAAATACGTGAACAGCACCAACTCTAGCTTGTTCATCATCTTGTAAATCGTCAATTAATAATGAACCTACTCTACCTGTACTTCCTAAAATACCAACTTTAATCATTTTTGAAACTTTTCCTTTTGTATTAATATAACTACATCATATAGAATAAAATTCTAAATAATGTAGTAAAACCTAGAGGGCTTTAAAAATAAAGCCTTTATTGATTATCCAAGATATTCAATAATATCTACACCAGCTGTTGCACCATCACCAGCAGCACATACAACTTGTTTAGCTGCATCAACTCTTACATCACCAGCAGCATATAAACCAGGAACTGAAGTTCTCATTTTTAAATCAACTTTAACTTCACCTTGCTCATTAGTATCACAAATGTATGAACCATCTTCTTGTTTTAAAGAATCACTTAATACATCTCTACCAACAAATACAAAAACACCTGGAGTTGGTAAATCTCTAATTTCACCTGTTTCTTTGTGTTTTACTTTTAATCCAGTAACACCTGAAGCATCACCAAATACTTCTTCTACAGTTACATTTGTAACTTCTTCAATATTTTCCATAGCTTTCATATGCTCAACAGTTGAAGGTGCAGCTCTATATGTATCTCTTCTATGAACTAAATAAACTTTTGAACATAGTTTTGCTAAATATACAGCTTCTTCAATAGCAGTATCACCACCACCTACTACAGCAACTTCTTTGCCTTTGTAAAAGAAACCATCACAAGTTGCACAAGTTGAAATTCCTCTACCAAAGAATTCATCTTCACCTTTAAATCCAGCACGTCTAGGAACTGAACCAGTTGCTAATAAAACAGATCTTGCTTCCCATTCTTTACCATCAACAGCATAAACTTTAAAAGTGTCACCATTTTTCTCAACTTTTGAGATTTGATTCATTTCTTGTTTTAATCCAAATCTTAAAGATTGTTCAGGCCAGTTTGCCATGAATTCCATTCCAGATTTAATTTCCCCTTGACCTGGGTAATTTTCAATTTCAGAAGAACCAGTAATTTGACCTCCTGGCATACCCATTTCAAACATTACAACATCTTTTAAACCACCTCTTGTAGCATACAGTCCAGCAGTTAAACCAGCTGGTCCTCCACCAATAATTGCTAAATCTAACATTTTATTTATCCTTAATTATTTGTAAAAAATTATAATATCTATCTGAAAAGCTAATAATACTAAAAACTTCGTAAGTTAAAGATTAATTGCCATCCGAAGATTAATGGATAAATTTTATCATTTAATAATTAATACTATCTTAAAATTAGACATAAAAAAAGGGAAAAGAAGTAAAACTTCTTTTCCCTTATAAACAAGCTATTAAAAATATTATAATAATGAGTTAATTTTGTCAGTGAAAGCTTGTTTGTTAGATGCACCAACCATAGTATCTACGATTTCACCATCTTTCATGAAAACAATAGTAGGAATTGATCTAACTCCATATTTAACTGCTAAGTCTTGTTGCTCATCAGTGTTAACTTTACAAATGTTAGCTTTACCTTCGAAGTCACCAGCTAATTCGTCAATTACTGGAGCAATCATTCTACAAGGTCCACACCATGGAGCCCAAAAGTCAACCATAGATACACCTTCTTTTGTTACTTCGTCAAAATTTGAAGCTGTTAATTCAACATATTTTCCCATTTTAAATTCCTTTTATTAAATTTTTGATTCTTAAATATTTTTACAGTTTAAAAAATTATAAATTAAACTTAAATAAAATTATATCTTGTAAAAACTTAAAAAAACTTTTTATTGGATAATTTTTATCTATAATCTTTGCTAAATTATAATTTTGCTAAAATCTAAAAAATTTAATAAATGGAAATTTAACTATGGATATTAGAAAAGAGTATTTGGATTATTTCAAAAGCAAAGGACATGAAGTTGTATCTTCTATGCCTTTAGTTCCTGATGATCCAACATTAATGTTTACAAATGCTGGTATGGTTCAGTTTAAAGATATTTTCACAGGAGCTATCCCAACTCCAAGTAATCCAAGAGCTACTTCTTGTCAACTTTGTGTAAGAGCTGGTGGTAAACATAATGACTTAGAAAATGTAGGATATACAGCACGTCATCATACACTATTTGAAATGTTAGGTAACTTCTCATTTGGTGATTACTTCAAAAAAGATGCTATTGCTTATGCATGGGAGTTTATTACAGTTAATTTAGAATTACCTATTGAAAAATTATGGGTAACAATTCATGATAGTGATGATGAAGCATATGATTTATGGTGCGAACATATTGATCCATCAAGAATTATGAGATTTGGTGATAAAGACAACTTCTGGTCTATGGGTGATACAGGAGCTTGTGGTCCTTGTAGTGAAATTTTCTATGACCAAGGTGAAGAAAACTTCAATGGTCCTGAAGATAAAATGGGTGGAGAAGGTGATAGATTTTTAGAAATCTGGAACTTAGTATTTATGCAATATGAAAGAACTGCAGATGGGAAATTAAACCCTCTTCCAAAACCATCTATTGATACAGGGATGGGACTTGAAAGAGTTATAGCTATTAAAGAAGGTGTATTTAATAACTTTGATTCATCAAACTTTAAACCTATTATTGAAAAACTTGAAGAATTAGCTGGTAAAAAAGCAACAAAAGAAACTATTGGTTCATATAGAGTTATTGCTGACCACTTAAGAGCTTGTTCATTTATGTTAACGCAAGGTATTTTATTTGGAAATGAAGGTAGACCTTATGTAAACAGAAGAATTATGAGAAGAGCTGTTAGACATGGTTACTTATTAGGATTTAGAAAACCATTTATGGCTGAATTGTATGATACTTTATGTGAAATTATGGGTGGTCACTATACTGAATTAGTTGAACAAAAAGATTACACTAAAGAGCAATTAGTTTTAGAAGAAGAGAGATTCTTAAAAACTATTGATGCAGGTATGTCAATATTTATGGATGAATTAAAAAACACTAAAGATATATTTAGTGGAGAAATTGCATTTAAACTTTATGATACTTATGGTTTCCCGTTAGACTTAACAGAAGATATGTTAAGGGAAAAAGATTTAAAAGTTGATATTAATAAATTTGATGAATTAATGAATGAACAAAAAGCTAAAGCTAAAGCTGCATGGAAAGGTAGTGGTGATGCTGCACTTGATGGAGATTTCAAATCATTATTAGAAAAATATGGAAAAAATGAATTTGTTGGATATGACACTACAGCTTGTCAAGCTAAAATTGTGGCTTTATTAGATGATAAATTCAAAGAAGTAAATGAACTTGCAGTTGGTCAAAATGGATGGGTTATGTTAGATAAAACTCCATTTTATGCTACAAGTGGTGGACAAAATGGTGATATTGGAGCTTTAGAAACGACTTCAACGGTTGCTATGGTTGAAGAAACTTCAAAATTCCACGACATAAACTTATCAAAAGTAAAAGTTCAAGAATCTTCAATTAAAACAAATGACATTATTAAAGCAGTTGTTGTAAATAGACATGAAGTTGCAAAACATCATAGTGCTACTCACTTACTTCAAAGTGCTTTAAAAATGGTATTAGGGGATACGGTATCACAAGCTGGTTCGTTAAATGATGCTACAAGATTAAGATTTGATTTCACTTATCCAAAAGCAATGACAACAGAGCAAATAAAAGAAGTTGAAGACTTAGTTAATACTATGATTGGTAGAGCAATTACAGGTAATATCGAAGAATTACCAATTGAAGAGGCTAAAAATAAAGGTGCTATTGCTATGTTTGGTGAAAAATATGGTGATACAGTTAGAGTTGTTAGTTTTGGAGATGCATCTGTAGAATTTTGTGGGGGAACTCATGTAAAAAATACTTCTGATTTAGGTTCATTCTTTATTACAAAAGAATCAGGAGTAAGTGCGGGTGTTAGAAGAATTGAAGCTGTTTGTGGAGCAAGTGCTACAAATTATGCTAATGATATTATTTCAAAATACCAAGAAATACAAGCAGAAGTTAAAAACAATGATGTCATCACAGGTATCAAAAAATTAAAAGATCAAATTAAAGAACTTAAAAAAGAGCTTGAAACAGCACAAAATCAAACTTCAACTCCATTAAAAGAAGAGATGATTGGTGATACTAAAATTGTAGTTGATATAGTTGAAAACGGTGATATTAAAAAAATTGTTGATGACTTAAAAAATGGTAATGAAAAAGTAGCTACTTTACTTTTACAAGCTAAAGGTGAAAAAGTAATGATTGTAGCTGGTAGTAAAAACACAAATGTTAAAGCTGGTGATTGGATTAAAAATATTGCTCCTATCGTTGGTGGTGGAGGTGGTGGAAGACCAGACTTCGCACAAGCAGGTGGAAAAGATGCTTCTAAAATTAATGAAGCAAAAGAAGCTGCTTTAACATATGTAAAAGAAAATTTATAGGCTTTAAAATGACTGAACTTTTTACAAACTATTCATCAATAATAGTTTTTTTACATGTAATAGCTGCAGTTATCTGGGTTGGAGGAATGATAGCAATTAGATTTGCTGTTCATTACTCTATGCTAGATATAACTGATCCTAAAATAAAACTAGGAAGAACATTAGAAACTCTTAGAAGATTTTTTAATATGGTTATACCTTCAATTATCTTACTTTTAATTACTGCTATTATTATGATAATTGGACTTAATTTAAAAGAGTCTCCTGATTATTCTTTAGCAATTGTTAAAGAAGTTATTTGGACTATAATGACTGTAGTTTTTATATATATTTATATTAAAAGAAACAAAGCAGCTATTGCTTTTGAAAATGGTCAATTTCCAATAGCTAAAGAACATTTAGCTCCATTAGCATCATATCTTATTCCTTTAAATACTGTTTTAGGAATTATTGCAATATTCCTTGGGGTAACTTTAAGAGGATTATAAAAACATACAACTCTTATGAGTTGTATGAACTTAGATTTAATATTATTGTTGATTAATCAACAAACCTTCCTTTGTTTAAAAACACTACAAAACTTATAAAAATTAAAATTCCTATAAACATATAAATCATAATATCCCAACCATAGTATTGATATACAATTGAAGGTAAAAAAGATCCAACTGCACCACCTAAATAATAAAAAGTAAGGTACATCCCTGAAGTTAGTGATTTTTGTGATTGTTTCATAGAGTTTGCTAATCCTGTTGAAACACTATGAACTGTAAACATTCCTAAACAAAATATAAAAATCATCACAAATAAGAAGATTACACTTTTATTTAGTAAAAAACTATTTGCAAAAATAAATAATCCTAAACCAATTAAAATTGTGTTTATTTCGCCTTTGAAAAAATTGATGATTCTTTTAGAGAATAAAGAAACTATAATTCCCATTCCATATCCCAAATAAAGTAGTGAAATTTGGAATTCTGAAATATCACTTGAAATATCTTTTAATCTAAAAGGTAATACATTTAAAACCCCTGCAAAAACAAAAAATACACAAAACATTAAAAGATAAATCATAAAAAATCTTTTATCTTTTAATATTAAAACTATATCACTTATTTTTGGTTTTACAACATTTGCTTCCCCGTCATAGTTTAATTTATTTATAAAAAACAATGATATAAATAAACCAAAACTAAGGCTATAAAAAACAACTTCATAATTAAAGTTTGTAGCTAAGAAACCAGAAATAACTCTTCCAACTAAACCACCAAATACAGTTGCAGCTACATATATTGACATATTAAATTTTATATTTTCTTTGTCAATATTAGCTAATATACTCATAAGTGAAGTCAATATTGCAGGTATTACTAAAGCTTCAATGGTTCTAAAAAACATAAAGGTTTCATAGCTTTTAGAATTTGCTAAAAGAATATTTGTAATAAGCAATATTGCGGATGCTATCATTAACATCTTTTTGGCATTTGATTTTTCTAAAATATATCCATAAATAATGGGAGCTATGGCTAAAAAAAGCATAATTACAGCTGTAAATTTTGAAGCTTTAACAACAGAAATATCAAATTCATTTGCTAAAAGTGGTTGTATAGGTTGAGTAGCATACATTACAGATAAAACAATAAATATGCAATAGATTATTATCGCTAAATCTAACTTTTTCATTTTTCTTACTTGTGTTAATTTAGGAATTATATCAAAGAAAAACTTCTAGTATCTATGTTTAATTTATCTCCCACATTTAATATTTCAGATTTTTCCTCATCAATAAACACCTCAACAAGTTTATTTCCAACAGACAATATGGCTATAAATTTATCTTCTTTTTTTATGATATCTAATATTTCACCCTCTAATAAAAAGTTTTTTGAAGAGTTGCTTTCAAGTAAAATCTCTTTTTTTGTTCCTTTACTTACTATTTTTCCTTCATTTAATTCAACTATATAATTTGCTAATCTATAAGTTTCATTTAAATCATGACTTACCATTATCGTAGTTAAATTAAACTCTTTATGTAAAGCTAATATTTCATTTTGAAGTTTATTTCGCATATTACTATCTAAAGCAGATAAAGGCTCATCCATAAGTAATATTTTTGGTTTATTCATTAAACTTCTACATAAACTTACACGCTGCTTTTGACCACCACTTAAACTATTTGGCATTCTATTTTTTAGTTTTGAAAGTTCTGTTATTTCTAAAAGTTTATTAGCTAAATCTTTGTCTTTATTAACATATAAAAGATTTTGTTCAACACTCATATTTTCAAACAATGCAAAATCTTGAAATACAAAACCTATATTTCTATTTTGAACTTTTAAAAAGTTATTATCATCTTGCCAAATTTGATTATTAACACTAATTACACCTGATGATTTTTCTAAGCCTGCTAATATTCTTAATAATGTAGTTTTCCCACTTCCACTTTTTCCTATTAAAGCTAAAAATTCACCTTGCTTTATTTCTAAGTTTACATCTAACTCAAAATCTCCATTAGCCCCATGTAATTCTTTTTTTATATCTATATTTATCATTTCAATTCTTTATTTTTTTAGACCAATTTTTTGATTAAAACTTCTATTAAAAATATACACACTTAATAGAACAAAAAAGCTGATTACTAACATAATTAAACTATAAATATGAGCCATTTCATAATCCATAATTTCAACAAATTCATATATAGCAACACTTGCTACTTTTGTTTCACCAGGAATACTTCCTCCTACCATTAATACAACTCCAAACTCCCCAACAGTATGAGCAAAAGTCACTACAATAGCTGTTAGTAAAGCTGGTTTTATATTTGGTAAAGCCACATAAAATATCGTTTGAAGTTTTGATTTACCAGCTATAAAACTAGCCTCAAGCATATTTTTATTTAAGCTTTCAAAACCACTTTGTAAAGGTTGAACCATAAAAGGTAAAGAGTAAAAACAACTAGCTATTACTAAACCAGTAAAATTAAAAACTAATTTTATGCCAAATACATCTTCAAAAAAAGCTCCAATGGGAGAATTTTGAGATAATCCCCAAAGTATATAAAAGCCTAACACAGATGGAGGCAATACTATAGGTAAAGCAGTAATAGTTTCAATTATAGGTTTTACTTTCGATTTTGTTTGAGATAAATACCATGATAATGGGACACTAATCACAAATAAAATCAAAGTAGTAATAAATGCCAATTTAAATGAAATATAAAAAGGCATTAAATTAATTGTTTCTAAACTCATTATTTAGGTACCAGATATCCAAAATCATTAAGTATTTTTTTTGCTTCATAACTTTGTATAAATTCAAAAAACTTTTTAGCTTCAAGTTTATCTTTTCCATTTTTTAAAATAGTCATACCTTGATTAATTGGTGTATATAAACTTGAATCTACACTAACCCAATTAACTCCTTCTTGAAATCTCTTCATTTTAGGACTATATAAAGATGATTTTGCAATAAACCCAACATCAGCAGCTGTAATTGCATAAGAAACTGTTTGTGATATAGATTCACCATATACAAATTTCTTTTTGATATCTTCATATATATTAGCTTTTTGTAAAGCTTCCACAGTTGCTATCCCATATGGAGCAGTTTTAGGATTTGCTATTGCTATTTTATTTATTTTTTCTTCTTTTAAAAACTCTAAACCCTTTGAAAAATCTTGTTTTTTTGTACTTACAATTGCTAAGCTTCCTTGAGCATATATAATTGGTTTTACTATTGCAATTTTTTCATTAAATAAAGTATTTGGATATTTCATATTCGCACTCATAAAAATATCATATGGCGCTCCATTTTTTATTTGAGCAGTTAATTTTCCACTACTTCCTAAAGTTACTTTAACATCTGTATTGGGATTTGTTTTATTAAACTCTTTAATTAAATCATTTATTGCATAACTTACATTTGCAGCTACTGCTATATTTATTGAGTTTGCATTTAAAACAGACAAACTAATTGACAAAAACATTGTTATTACCATTGTTGTTCTTAAAAATTTTTTCATTATTTATATTCCTATTAAAATATCATTTGATTTTACATATGCATATACTTCATCACCTATTTTTAAATTAAGCTCATCACATGCATTTTTTGTGATTACTGAAGTAATCGTATCTTCACCTAAAGTTATTGACACTTGAGTGCTTGTATTACTTGAAACTATGTTTTTAATAATTCCTTTTAGTTTATTTCTAGCACTAATCGCAACGGGCACATTTGATAAAATCACATTTGAAGATTTAAATATTGCTATTACCTCATCACCCTCTTTTAGGTTTAATTCATTAACACTATTAGTTGAAATATTAGAAAAAAGTGTACAATCACTTTTTGGTTTGAATACTATGTTTGAATTAACTTCATCTTTATTTATTTTTTCAATTATTCCACTTATTTGATTTCTAGCACTTAATTGCATAGCAAACCTTTTTACGTTTTTTAAAATTCCTGAATTAATATTTGAAATTTCATTTACCCTTTGAAGAAATCTTTCTTGCTCAGTTTTTATTGTTTCATATGTGAAAAGTAACTCTTCACCATATTTTGTTAATGATGTTCCACCGCCACCTTTTCCTCCTGTTTCCCTTGAAACAACAGGTTTAGATGATAGATTGTTTATGTTATCAATACTATCCCAAGCTGTTTTATAGCTCATAGGAACTGCTTTTGCAGCTTTACTAATTGAACCATGTGTTTTAATTGCTTTTAAAAGCTCAATTCTTTTTTCTAGTAAAAAAGGTTGATCAAAAAGTTCTAAAGTTAGAGTTGATGAAACTTTCAATATTAATTCCTTATATATCTAAGTATATAGCGAAAATTTTAACGCTATATACCTTAATATATAATGAAATTAATTAGTATTTTTATTATTTGTGGTTAAAACCCACCATAAAGAGTTATTACAATAGGTATATAAGCAACAGATATCAATGTACTAAGCAGCACAGCGAAACTTGTTTTTTCTGGTTTAGCATTTAATAATACTGCCAAAGTAACAGTATTTCCAGCTAATGGAACAATTGACATTAAAAATAGTACGTTATATATATCTTGATTTAATAAAGTTAAAAAAGTTTTATCTACATATATTAGTGACAATACAACAGCAGGCCAAAAGAAGAATTTTGTGAAATAAGCAATTTTTAAATACTCTTTGTCAACATCTTCTTTAAAATTGAAACCTTTCATTCCCATTCCAAGCATCATCATTCCTAAAATTCCATATGCCCATTTTAATCCTTCAAAATAAGGTATAACAAATTCAGGAGTTCTCACACCATAAAGATTTAAAGCAACCCCTAAAATAAATGCATATAAAAGTGGTAACTTTAATACTTTTACAATAGATTGTTTAGCAGTAAAATTACCTTTAGCCGTCACATAAAAACCTGTAGTATTTTCATACAACAAAGAAGCCATAGTTGCAAAAATATAAATATTAGCAGCTTCAGGACTAAGTAAAATCATAGCTAGTGGTATACCAAAATATCCAGTATTTCCTGTCCCACATGTAAATGCTAAAGTATTAACAGAGGCATCATTCCATTTATTTCTAAATCTATGTAATACAAAGAAAGCTAAACTTGAACCAAATACAAAAATAAATACAGGTAA
>CAKZOX010000188.1 GCA_937138295.1 uncultured Campylobacteraceae bacterium | reverse complement strand
TTTCAAGTATATTTTTATTTTTTCTAGTTAATTGAATATTTAATAGTTCTGCAATTTCCTTTGCTTTTCCTATTTGTTCTTCATCATTATTAACTTCATACACCTCAAAAAATGTCCCAATTTCCATAAGAACAACTGTATTAGTTCCATATTTATCTTCAAATAATTTTTGAAGTTTAAAATATGTAATTGTTAGAAGATCTTTTTTATTTTCTAGTAATTCCGTTGCCTGTTGTCTAATTTCTATTTCTAACTCCTGTCCAATCTCTAATTTGTTTTCTTTGCTCTTTTGTTAAATCAGCTTCAGGATGAAGCCACAAATATGAACTTAAAGGCATTACAGCATAAACTGTTCTATAAGTAGCTTCAAGTTTTTTCTTTTTTTCTTCAGGGCTATAATCTTCCCATTGAGAATAATTAACAGCACGTCTTCCATCATTTACATGACTTGAAATCACCCATGACATAGGTGCTACATTTGAGTACCAAGGCCAATTTGTTTGATTTGAGTGACAGTCCATACAAGAATTATCAAGCATTGTCATTATTTCTTCTGGTGCTTTTATCATTTTAGTTTCATCAATTGGAAAATTTTCATTTTCTACTTGAATTAACTGCATTGCACCAAATATTATTAGAAAAGCAATTAATACATTTTTCATAAAATAACCTTTTTATATTTAATCGAAAATAAATTATATTTCGTATTTTAGCAGTAATAAGTTGAACATTCATTTTATTGATATTTTTTAGGTTTTTTTATCTTTTTTATAGAAAAATATACTATACAACATAACAGTAATCATAGGAAAAACAGATGCAAAAGCTATTAATCCAAATCCATCCATTAAAGCACTTCTTCCCTCAATATTTGTAGCTAAAAATAATCCAAAAGCTGTGACAATTGGAACAGTTATTTCAGATGTTGTTACTCCACCTAAATCAAAAGCAAAAGCTATTATTTCTTTGGGAGTAAAAAAAGTCAATATTATTACAATTGAATATAAAATTGTAATAAGTAACCAAATATTATAACCATTTACAATTTTAAATGCTCCAACTAATATTCCAATACCAACTCCAAGTGCTACTAGTAGTCGAATCATTGTAACATTTAATTTTGTTGTAGACATTCTATCAGCTTGCTTAATAATAGCTACTAAAGCAGGTTCAGCCATCGTAGTACCAAAACCAATTAAAAATGCAAATAAATATATAAAAAATACATTATTCATTTGTACTAAATTTAAAGCTATAGATTCACCAATTGGAAAAAGTCCTAATTTAATTCCAACAATAAATCCATATAATCCAATTACTAAAAAAATAAATCCAAAAATCACACCTTTGATATTTGCTAAAGGCTTTTTTATAATAATATATTGAAAAAATAGAATTGTTAAAATAATAGGAACTAAATTAAAAAATGTTTTAAATAAATCCCTTAAAACTGTAAATATAGTAAAACCTTCTTCATAATGAGCTTCATCTTCAACTACTTGAGTTTGACCTGAAGCTAATTGTTCTATATTAAAACTACTATCTAATGCAAACATTCCATAAAGTTGAATACTTATCATTGGTGTAATTGCAGCAAGTGCCACAAACCCAAAACCATCTTTTAAGACACTTCTTCCATTAATTGCTGAAGCAATACCAATTCCTAATGCCACTATTAAAGGAACAGTTGCAACATTTGTGGCAACTCCACCTGAATCATAAGCTAAGCCTATAATAGCAGGAGGTGTAAAGTATGTGATTAATAAAACAATTATATATCCTACAATGATTATTTTACTAATAGACCATCCTAATATAGTTCTTAAAATCCCAAATGAAGTAATTAAGCCTACACTTACAGCAATTATCAATCTTAAAGTCAAAGGATCAAGTTGGCCGTTAGTTATTTGACCTGCTTGGGAAGCTACGGCTATTATGGCTGGTTCTGCTATTGAAGCACCAAAACCTAAACAAAAACCAAATATAGCAAACCAAAATTGTGAATTTCTTTCTAGAAACTCACTAGAGAGGCTATTTCCTAAAGGAAATATACCAATATCTAATCCCATTAAAAAGAAAGTTACTCCAAGTATTACTATAAAAAAACCAATAATTATTGTAGTGACATTTTCAGGGACGCTTTGAAAAACAAATAATTGAAATCCTATAATTATTATTAGTATGGGAATCAGGTTTATAAATGATTCTATAAATGTATATCTGAATTGCCTCAGTAGCTGTTGCATTTATTCAACCATTGATAATAAATACTCTGTTAAATCTGTAATTGATAATACACCCAAAAGTTCGTTATTGTCAGTAACAGTAACTCTTTTTATATTGTGTTCTATCATTATTCTAGCAGCGTATTTTACATCTATTTTAGAAGAAACACTAAAGGCTGGCTTTGAAAAAATATCATAAACATTTACTAGTTCTATATCTCCATCTTCAGCAATTATTTCTTTTAAAATCTGAGTATTTGTTATAATACCATAGGCATCACTTGAAGAATTTTTATCAACAACTAAACATTTTAATTTTTTTTCTTTCATTAAAAGTAAAGCCTCTTTTAATGTAGCATAAGGTTTTATTGTAACTACATCTTTTTTCATAATCTCTTCAACTAGCATTATCTATTCCTTTTATAAATTATCTTCAGTTTTTATTGAATCAGCAAACTTTTTAATTAAACTTCTATCTAAGCCAACAATATGAGAAATAGGCATAATAAAACCTAATGCATCTATTCCTTTTTCTTCAATAGCTTTATGTAGTTGTTTTAGAACATTTCTAGAAAGTTTTTCTTCTAAAACATAAATAATAACTACTTGATTACCTTCAAAAGTAAGTGAAAAGAAACTCTTTTTCTCTTCATCACTTGAAGTTCCTCTTCCTTGTAAAATAGTGGCCCCTGAAGCACCACCACTTTTTGCAATTTTTTTTACTTTGTCTTCATTCTCACTTGAAGTTATTATAACCAATGAAACAAATTTCATAAAAGCTCCTATTTTTTAAAAATTAAAACATCTGTTGTTGATTTTTCTAACATATCAAAAGTAAAGAAACTAATATTTCCTGTAGTATGAATACTTATTAAATCAATACCATTTAACCAATCAGAATCTTCTTCAAAATGTTCAACAGTTAATACATCATTTTCTATTTTTAACTTTAATCTACTTTTATATTCACCCATAGATTCAATAAAAACATTTCCTTCTTTATAATTTCTTTCTTCAACCCCTGATACAAAACTCTCTGCATGCTCATTATCTAAACCATAAAGACTAAGTCTACTTTTAAAAGGAACACTATAAACATGTAATAATTTAATTTTTGATTCACTAAAAAGTTTAATTGTATTTCTTACTGCATATCTACATTCATCACTAAAGTCAGTGGGCATTAAAATATTTTTATAATCTATTTTATTCTCATTTTTTATAACTAAAGTTGGGACTTCTAAAGATCTTATTATTTTTTTTGTTGTACTACCCATAATAAGTTTTTCAAAATTAAAATTCTCACCACTTGCACCTATAACAAGAAGTTCAGGTTCTAATTCTGAAACTAGTTTTGAAATTTCATCTTCAATAGAACCAACTCTTAGGTAAAAATCTTTTAAATCTATTTCAGGAAAATTATCAGTTAAAAATTTCATACAATTAAATTTGATTTTTTCTGTATGGTCATGGAAGTCAAATATACCATCTTCCACTACATGTACAACTTTTAATTTAAAATCTTTTTGTTTTGCTAAAAAAATGGCTTTATTAAGGACTTTTGAGCAATTCTTTGAAAAATCTGTTGCTACTAGGATTAAACTCATTTTATTCTCCTATTTTACTTATATATTAACTAATGAATATTAGTATTACTAACATTCATTATAACCATTTAAGATTAATGTATTATTTTTAGGAAGATAATTTTAAGATAGCATAAGTTCATATGGTCTTTTTATTTCATCAATAAAAAGTTGTACACTCATGTTTCGACCATATCTTTTGAACTCTTTTTTATCAAAATATATTATTGTTGTAGGAATAGAGAATATACTAAACTCTCTACTTAATTCAAGTTGTTCATCTGTTTTTATCTCAACAAGATTAAACTTTGGTAATTGTTTTGATACTTCAGTATCAATTTTTGGTTTAAGAACTTTACATACAGAGCAGTTTTCACCACTAAAATATAATAATACAGGTTCCCCTGTATTAATTAAATTTTTTATCTCTTCAAGATTAAGATTTTGTTTCATTTTCTTCTTTTTTCTCTTCTTCAATTTTTACTTGTTTTGCTTTTTCTTTAAAAATATCTTCTTTACTTAAAGATATACCCTTCATATGAGTTAAAGGAAAGGCAAAAGCAACACCTTTTCCAGATGTAGTAATATGTAAAGAATGAATTATAGATTTAATAACATCATTCACTAAATGTTTTGGTAATAAAAATACTAATAATGAATCTGTTGCTTCAAATGAAGTTCTAAAAATATTACCCATATCTTCAAGTCCAATACCTTCAGCTCTTAAAACAGTAACTCCTGTTGCCCCTGCATTATGAGCAGCTGCAATTGCATCATTCTTTTTTTCTTCAGGAACAATAATTACAACAGCACTAAATTCTAGTGATAAAGAGTGTCTTATATCTGACCCATCAATATTTACAGTTGCTAAATCCATATTTTCAGCATCTAATAATGTATCTTTTAATAACTCTTCTTTCTCAATTTGAGTATCAGATTTAACACCAAATTTCTCAGTTATCACCCCATAAAGCATAACTGT
>CAKZOX010000187.1 GCA_937138295.1 uncultured Campylobacteraceae bacterium | reverse complement strand
AATAACTCTTCTTTCTCAATTTGAGTATCAGATTTAACACCAAATTTCTCAGTTATCACCCCATAAAGCATAACTGTAATCATTGGGAAAAGAGAAGCAAATGCTATAAGTCCAAAACCATCAATTAAAGGACTTCTTCCTTCAATATTTGTAGCTAAACCAATACCTAAAGCAGCAACTAAAGGTACAGTTACAGTTGAAGTTGTAACCCCTCCACTATCATATGCTATTGGAATAATATATTTAGGCGCTATAAAAGTTAAAATAATTACAACTAAATATCCAACAATAATATAATAGTGAATATGTCCACCATCAACAATTCTAAATGCTCCTAAAGCAATACCTATTGCAACACCTGCTGCTACAAATATTCTTAATGCAAAGTCATTTATTTTTCCATCACTTATCTCTTTTGCTTTTTTAGCAATAGCCATAAGAGCTGGTTCTGCCATAGTAGTTGAAAAACCAATTGCAAATGCAAATGCATAAATCATCATCACTGAAGATGATTTAGTAAGTTGATATGCCATAGTCTCACCAAGTGAGAATAGACCCATTTCTAAACCTAAAATAAATGCATCTAAACCTAAGATTACTAAAATAAACCCTAAGAAAACAGTTTTAATATTTTCAATTGGTTTTTTTAATACAGCATATTGGAAAAACAATATGATTAATAAAATTGGTGCAACATCTTTTACAACATTATAAATACCCATTAATAAAGAGTTTGCTGTTATTTCAGTTGTAGATGAAACTGTTGCTTGAATAGCAACTGAAGCAACCTCTTTAGCATCAACTAAATTATACACGGCTATTCCATATATTTGAACAAATATCATAGGTGTAAGTGAAGCAAAAGCAATTAATCCAAATCCATCAATTACAGGATTTCTTCCTTTAATTGTTGAAGCTAATCCAATACCTAAAGCAGCAACTAAAGGTACTGTTACCGTTGAAGTTGTAACTCCTCCTAAATCATATGCTAATCCTATTATTTCTTGGGGAGCAAAAAAAGTAACACTTACTACTAAAATATATCCAGCAATAATATAATAGTGAATTGGATGGCCCTTGATGATTCTATAAACACCAAGTAAAATAGCAAATCCAACAGAACCGGCTACAACAAGTCTTAGCATTGTTGCATCAATTCTACCACTAGAGATGGATGCAGCTTTATCTGCAATAACAGCTAAAGCAGGCTCAGCAATAGTGGTACCAAAACCAATTAAAAATGCGAAAAATAAAATCCACAGGTTACGACCTGATTTAGCAAAATCCTTTGCAAGTTTTTCACCAACAGGGAAAATCCCTATTTCTAAACCTTGTAAGAAAATAGCTAAACCAACTCCTACAATACCTAAACCAATTGCAGTACTAACCCAATCATCTGGTATAGTTTGAATAATAGCTAATTGAAAAAATAAGATTACAATAATTATTGGTAGTAAATCTCTAAAAGAATCCCTTAAGAGTTTGAGAAAAAAATGAAATTGCATCATTTTAAAATATCCTTGTGTGTGTTAGAAAATGAAAATAGCTTTATAAGCTATTTTCAATAAGTTTTAAACTTGATGCTCACCTTTTTTAGCTAATCTTTCTTTTTGTGAAAGATATGAATTTACAGATCCTAGATAAGCTTTTGCAGTTGCTAACATAGTATCAATACTTAAACCATGTCCTACAAATGATGGTGCATCTTTATCAAATGTTACCCTAGTTGTAACTTTTGCTAAAGCATCTTTACCTTCAGTAACTGAAATAACTTTATAATCATTAAGCTCTCCAGCAATTCCAGTTAATCTATCAATTGTTTTAAAAATTGCATCCATCGTTCCATCACCAATATTTGCTTCACTCATTAATTCATCATTTTGTTTAATAGTAACAGCTGCCATTGGTATACCATTTGAACAATCACTAATTTGTAATCCAACTAATTCATAAGTTTTTCCAGAATTTAAAGACTCATCTGTAATTAACATTCTTACATCGTCATCTGTAATCTCTTTTTTCTTATCAGCTAAGATTTTGAATCTTTCAAATGCAGAATTTAACTCAGCATCACTTACTTTGTCAAATCCTAAATGAGCAATTTTATCTTTAAATGCTGCTCTACCACTATGTTTTCCTAAGATTAAAGTTGATTCTTTAAACACACCAACATCTTCAGGTCTCATAATTTCATATGTTTCTTGATGTTTTAATACACCATCTTGGTGAATTCCACTTTCATGTGCAAAGGCATTTTTTCCAACGATTGCTTTATTTTGTTGTGGTTCTACACCTGTAATAGTTGCTACTAATCTTGAAGTTGGATATAGCTCTGGAGTATTAATAGTTGTATATAACTCACCAAATCCATCTTTTCTAGTTTTAATAGCCATAACAGCTTCTTCAAGTGCTGAATTTCCAGCTCTTTCACCTAAACCATTAATTGTAACTTCTATTTGTCTAGCACCATTAGCAACAGCTGCTAAAGTATTTGCTGTTGCTAAACCTAAGTCATTGTGATTATGAACTGAAATAATAGCTCTATCATTTGCATAGTCAGTTAATTCTCTAACCATAGCACCTAATTCATGTGGTAATCTATATCCAACTGTATCAGGTAAGTTAATAGTTGAAGCTCCTGCTTCAATTACAGCATCCATCATTTCTTTCATAAATGAGATTTCAGATCTTCCAGCATCTTCAAATGAAAACTCTACATCTTCAACGAAAGTTTTAGCATATTGTACTGCATGAATTGCTCTTTTAATAACTTCTTCAGGCTCCATTTTTAACTTGTACTTCATATGGATAGGTGAAGTAGCAATAAATGTATGAATTCTATGTAAAGGAGCTTTTCCAACAGCTAAACCAGATTGTTTGATATCGTTTTCAATTGCTCTACTTAATGAACAAATACTAGAATTTTTAACTTGTTCAGCAATTCTAGATACAGCATCAAAATCTCCAGGAGAAGCAGCTGCAAATCCAGCTTCAATAACATCAACTCCTAACTTTTCTAATTGTAATGCTACTTTAATTTTTTCTTCAGTGTTCATAGAACAACCAGGAGATTGTTCACCATCTCTTAAAGTAGTATCAAAAACTATAATTTTATTCTTATCCATTTTGTTTTCCTTTGTAATATGTAATATTATATCAATAATGTTTAAATAAATAACTTATTTAAGGGGTATTTATGATTTAATTTTTAGATTGTTTTTATTTTGATTATTTGAGTAAGTTGTCAGACAATAGAAGAGTGTTCACACTTTTTATAAAGATATTTTTGTTGAATTCAAAAATTTTCATTTTACTCTCCTTAGTTTTTTAAATTATAAGGGAATAATTTTAATTTGTCAAGAAAAAAAGAGTTTTAATCCTCTTTTTTATCTTGTTTATTTTCTTCGTTATTTTCAGTAGTTTCTGAATCTGAATTTTTAGATGAATCATCTGTAGAATTTTCTACTTCTTCTTCATTTTTTGTATCTTTTTGTTTTTTAACAGGTTCATCATTGTTTACAAGTTCATTGTTTTCATCAACAGCGTCACTATGTAAATCTTCTGCTTCATAAACTGTTCCACCATTGTCTTTAATGATTTCTCTAACTCTTTGTCCTGAAATAACTTCAATTTCTAATAACTCTTTAGTCATTTCTTCAATTGCATCATTGTTATCTCTAAGAGCTTGTAAAACAATTTGATATCTTTCATTTAATGTTTCTCTAACATAATTATCAAGATTTTTTGCCATATCATCAGAGAAGTCTTTTTGTGTTTGACCACCTAAGAATTGGTTAGTTCTTTTTTCAAGAACCATTAAACCAGCAATATCACTCATTCCATAAACAGAAGCCATAGACTTAATAATATCAGTTGCTCTTTCAAGGTCATTTCCAGCACCTGTCGAAATTTCACCAATGAATACTTCTTCAGCTGCACGTCCACCTAATAATACATCAACTTCAGCAATAAGCTCATGCTTTTGCATTAAATATTTATTCTCTTCTGGAGTATTTAAAGTATATCCTAAAGCAGCAAGTCCCCTTGGAACAATTGATACTTTGTTTACTTTTTTAGCACCCTTAGTAATTTCAGCAATTAATGCATGTCCTGATTCATGATATGCAACAATTTCTCTTTCTTTTGGAGAAATTCTTCTTGATTTCTTTTCAAGTCCAGCAATTTGTCTTTCAACAGCTTCTTTAAAATCAGTACCTTCAACTTCATCTTTTTGTGCTCTACCAGCTAAAAGTGCAGCTTCATTAATAATGTTTGCTAAGTCAGCACCTGCAAGTCCAGCTGTCATTTTTGCTACTTCTTTTAAGTCAACGTCTTTAGATAATTTTACATCTTTGATATGTACTTTTAGAATTTCTATTCTACCTTCATAATCAGGTTTATCAACTAAAACTTGTCTATCAAATCTTCCTGGTCTTAATAAAGCTGGATCTAGAACTTCAGGTCTGTTAGTTGCAGCTAAAACTATTACAGGTGCAGCTTCTGTTGAGAATCCATCCATTTCGGCTAAAAGCTGATTTAGAGTTTGTTCTCTTTCATCATTTCCACCCATAGGTCCACCACTTGCTCTACTTTTACCAATTGCATCAATTTCATCAATAAAAATAATAGCAGGAGCTACTTTTTTAGCTTGTTCAAATAAATCTCTAACTCTACTTGCACCAACACCCACAAACATTTCAATAAACGCTGAACCTGATACTGATAAAAACTGAACATCAGCTTCCCCAGCAACTGCTTTTGCTAAAAGTGTTTTACCAGTTCCTGGAGGTCCTACTAATAAAACACCTTTTGGTATTTGTGCACCTAATTTTACATATCTATCAGGAGCACTTAGGAAATCAACTACTTCTTGAACTTCTTCTTTAGCTTCTTTATTTCCAGCCATATCAGCAAATTTTACTTTAGGTTTTTCAGAATTAATCATCTTTTTAGATGATCCAATTCCAAGAAGGCCACCGCCTCCTCCGCCACCCATAGATTTTTGCATTCTTTTAGCAATAAACATCCAAATAGCAATAAATATAAATATAGGTAATACCCATCCAAATAATATATCAGCTAATAAATTTTCTTCATTTATTCCACCATAATTTATACCATTTGCTTCAAGGTTTTTAATCAGAGTTTCATCAGGAACAACTCTTCTTGCTGTATAAGTTATTCTTTGACCACCCATTGGTTTAGATACTGCTCTAACTTGAGTTGGCCCAATTCCAACATACTCAATTTTCCCAGAACTGATTAATTTTTTTAAATCAGAATATGCAACTGTTTGATTAGTTGATTGCCCAAAAGATGGTGTAACTTGACCATTTTGAGCGTTCATTCCAGAACCCATTTGATCTTCAGGGAAAATTGCTTTAAAAGCAAAAATTGTTACCACTGAAAATATTACGAATACTAATAATGGATTATTGTTAAAAAAGTTGTTTTTGTTATCCCCATTATTATCATTTTTATCATTCATAAAAAAATACTCCTTATTTTTTAAATACTACTGTATACCACTCGTTTTTTTGGATAATTTCAATTTGTTCTAAATCTTTAAATTTATTTAATACTCTATTTATATGTTTATCCAAAATACCAGAGATGATAAGTTTACCATCTATTTTTAAACAGTTTTTTAACTCATTTGCAATTATTACTAAAACATCAGCTACAATATTTGCAATTACTACGTCATACTCTTTTTTTGCACTATTACAAGAACCAATCCATGATTCATTTATTTTTGCATTATTTAGTTCAAAATTTGATTTTGTATCAACAACACAAACTTCATCTGTATCACAAACATCAACTATGCAACCTTTTTTTGCAGCTGCAATTGCTAATATACCACTTCCCGTTCCAACATCTAAAACAGTTTCTTTCCCATCTAGATATTTATCAATAGCTTGAACACAAGAATTAGTTGTTTCATGATGTCCTGAACCAAATGACAATGCAGGATTAATTATAATATCAATTTTATCTTCTTTTTTTTCTTCCCATTCAGGACGAATAAAAAAGTTTCCTATTTCAATTGATTTTACAGACTCTTGATACTTTTTAATCCAATCGATATTTTCTTTTTTTTCTAAACTTATCTTACATTCAATAGATAGTTTTTGTGCAAAAACCTCTATACCAAATGCAACATCTTCTAAAGATTCTTCACTTCTAGAAATTAAAGTGCCTTTATCTTCTTCTATAGCTTCATTTGTAAGATTTGTAAGTAGGTCTAAGAAAAATTCATAATTTTCTTTTGGAGTTATACTTAATTCGTAGTAATATTTAGACAAAAATAACCTTTATTTAATTGTAAATATGGATATTTTATCTAAATAAATTATAAATCCTATTAAAGTATAGGATTAAAAGAAGTTTTCTATTAGGTCCCTCATAACTGATGGATCAGATATTTTATTAACAATATCCCTAAATTCATTTGCTCCTCTATATCCTTTTGAATATGAGTGAAGCAGTTTTCTAAACATTAAAGCTCCATGGTCGCCATGAAATCTTAATGTTGCATCAAAGTGTTCTAAAATAATCTCTTTTTTTAATTCTTCAGATATATCTTCAACACCATGTTTTAATTGATAAAAAATCCAAGGTTTTCCAATTGAACCTCTACCAATCATTACTCCATCTGCTTTTGTGTAATCTAAAACTTCATTTGCTTTATCAAAGTCTTTGATATCACCATTTGCAATTACAGGAACATTAACAGCAGCTTTCATAGCTTTAATTGCATCATAATCAACAGGAGCTTTATATTTTCCTGCTCTAGTTCTACCATGAACTGAAACAAAATCCACTCCACAAGCTTCAACTGCTTTTCCAATTTCTACAGGTATTTTTTCATTTACACCTAATCTTACTTTTGCAGTTGTATATCTTTTGTTTGAATATCTTTTTACAGTTGATAAAATCTCTTCAAGTTTTTTTAAATCTCCTAAAAGATTTGATCCACTTCCATGATTGAATACTTTTGGTGCAGGACATCCGCAGTTTAAGTCTATTCCATCAATACCTTCAACATCATTTAAAAGTAAAACAGCATCCCTTACTAATTCTGGTTTATTACCAGCTATTTGTACAAAATATGGATCTTCACTTGGAGATTTTTCAATCATTTTTAGTGTTTTTTGAGATTTATATACTAATGCATTTGATGAGATCATTTCAGATATTGTTAAATCCGCACCAAATTTTTTAGCCACTGACCTAAAAGGTAAGTCAGTGTAACCAGCTAATGGAGCTAATACCACAAGCGGTTTTGAGAAGTCTAATTTTTCTTTTTTTGTCATTTTCTTTACTTATAAGATATAGAATCTAAACTATAATGTTTACCAGCATCTTTTAAGTCTAATAAAGCCTTAAATGCTGTGTACTCGTCTTCTGGAGTAGCTTCAACTATTTCTCTAACTTTATCAATCATTTCATACTCGAACAATACATGTAAGTATGCAGGTATTGCTTTTTCAATTTGATTTGATAAGTTTTCAAATAATGCAATAATCTCATCAGGTTTTAACTCTGTTTCATAGATTTTTGCTAAAGTTAAATACTCTTCTGTTGTTAAGTCTAAATCTTTAACAATTTTTACAATCTCTTCATTTGTTAAACCAAAGTCAGGATTTTTTGCATCTTTTTCAAATAATCTGAATGCTAACTCTTTATCTAATTTAATATTTTTGAAAAGTTTTTTCATAGTTGTCATAGATTTTTGTTCTAAAACATTTATGAATGCTTGTCTAACAACATTAATGTTGTAATTTTCACTTTTCTTTAAAACATCTTGTGCAAAATCAATATTTTCATTAACTTTGTTTATGATGTTTTCAGTTGAAATATCTGAATATTCAGTAAATTTAACAGATTTATCATCTACAAATTTACCATTATGAATATCTTTAATATTTGCAACAATCTTATTTAATTCTTCATCAGTAGATGAAAAAGTTTCATCTTTTAATTGTAATTCAAACTGTTTTAAAACATTGTATAAGCTTTTAAACCCTGGAGTTTTAAACTTTTTATTAAAAGTTTTACCTAATAAATTAGATTTGATAAACATAACCATGTTTTCATGATCTTTTTGTACAGCTCTTTGTTTTAAAGAACCAAGTAAACCATAAAATAAAATATGTCCCAATGTTGCAATAAATAATAATGCTAATGGTAATATAATCCATACAGCAATAGGTAAATTAACTGAAATATCTAAAACAGTAACTTTATAATCACCTAATTCTAAACTAAAAACATAACCATAAACTAGTACTATAAATAGCACTACTAAAACAACATATTTTTTTAAACCCATATTTTATCCTTTAATTAGATTACTTTTGTGCTTCGAATATCTCCCTACACGGTGTACAATATTTAGCGAATGGCTTAGCTCTTAATCTACCAATAGAGATAGACTCATCACACATATCACAAGTTCCATATGTACCCTTGTCCATTCTTTTTAAAGCATCTTCAATTTCTTCTAATTCTTTTATTTGTTGGTTAGCAATAATTCCCTCTTTGAAACTATCACTTGATACTTCAGCGTAATCAAATTCATCATTGCATTCAGAATTTTTTAAAGAATCAATACTATTTCTACTATCATTAATTGAATTAGTAATAGACTCTCTTCTTTCGATTAATACTTCTCTTAATTCTTCTAACTGCTTTTTATTAGCCACTGTTATCCCTTTTATTATAAAATTTTGGCATTATACCCAAAATAAGATAAATTATTTATGATAAGGATGATTATTGTTTATACAGAGTCCTCTAAAGACTTGCTCGCATAAAACAACATTAGCGACTTTGTGTGCCATAGTTAAATCACTTAAAGATATTATACTATCGCATTTATTTAAAAAACTTTTTTCAAAGCCAAAAGCTCCACCAATAAAAAAATTTATTTCGTTTTTACCCTCAAGTAATTTTGCAAACTTAAAAGAATCTACTTTTTTTCCTAATACATCTAAAGCTATATTGTACCCTGTTAGATAGTTTTCATAGGCTTGTGTATAAGATTCTTGAGCTTCTTTTTGACCAACTGTTTGAGCTTTTGCAATATTTTTGTTAAAAATACAATGTACTTTTAAAGTTGCATATTTAGAAGACATTTTAATAAATTCATTGATAATTACATCAAATTCATCACGTGTAGGTTTTGCAATGTAATATATATTTATTTTAGACATTATTTTAAAAAACCACTTCCAACTACATTAAATTGAACATTTTTAATAGTATCATCAATCTTTACTCCACCAATAGCACAAACAGGATGCTTAGATATTTTTGCTAAATATTCTATATTATCACCTAAACAATTTGATACATCTTTTGTAGTTGTTGTTCTATATGCTCCAAGTCCTATCATATCTAAATCTAAAGTATTAGCTTCAAGAATTTCTCTTTCATTGTGTGTAGAAAGACCTAAAAGTTTATCTTTAATTTTTGCTCTAATTAATTTACAAGCAAGATTTTTATCTTTATGTATTTTTTCAAAATCTTCTTGACCTAAATGTAGTCCATCAGCATAGGATATAAGTTCTATTTTATCGTTTATAATTATTGGAATATTTAAATTTTCTTTTAAAAAAAATAGATTTTCTTTTTGAGTTTCTATATCAGAGATTTTATCTCTATATTGAAGAATTTTTACATTAGAAACTTTACAAAGTTCTACAAACCTTTCTAATGTAAAATCTCTTTTTAATAGTGTTTCATAGTCACATAAAACATATAAGTTATTAAAAGCTTCAAAATTAATTTTGAAGCTTTTAGATAGTTTTTCTAACATCTTAGACTAACATTTAAGATATTTTTTGCTCTTTTTTGAACATAGTTAATAAATCAGATAAAGTTTTTTTCATATCTGTTCTATTAACCACCATATCAATTGAACCTTTTTCTAGTAAGAATTCAGCTCTTTGGAATCCTTCAGGTAAATCTGCACCAATAGTTTGTTTAATAACTCTTTGTCCAGCAAATCCAATTAATGCACCTGGTTCTGCCATAATAATGTCACCTAAGAATGCAAATGAAGCCGAAACACCACCCATAGTTGGGTCTGTTAATACAGAAATATAAGGAAGTTTTGCTTGGTCTAATCTTTTTAATGCAGCTGAAGTTTTTGCCATTTGCATTAATGCAAAAGTTGATTCTTGCATTCTTGCTCCACCTGAAGCAGATACAATAATAACACCTTGATGTTTTTCTATTGCTCTATTTACAGCTCTAACAATTTTTTCACCTTCAACTGAACCTAAAGATCCACCCATAAATGAAAAATCAAATACAACAAGTTGAACTTCAACACCGTTAATTTGACATTCTCCACTTACTACAGAAGATGTTCTTCCTGTTTTTTTTCTAGCTTCATCAATTCTTTTTTTGTACGAACTTTTATCAACAAATTTTAAAGGATCATTAGGTTTTAAAGTGTCATCGAATTCTACAAATGTACCTTCATCTGCTAAAATTTCAATTCTTCTTTTTGCCCCTATTCTCATGTGAAAATTACATTTTGGACAAATGTTATCTTGGTTTTCAACTTCTTTGAAAAACATCAAAGATCCACACTCAGGACATTTAATCCAGTGAGTAGGTGCATCTTTTTTAGATGGTTGATCATCTTTCTTTTCAAATGTAATTTTACTAAATAGGTTTCTTAAATCCATAATTTCTCCTTAAAATTTCTTAAAAATATTATTTAATATTTTGGAATTTATCCATTTCGTCTAATTTTTCCCATGGATAATCAGGTTGTCCAACTTGTCCTCTAGCAGCTACATCCGCATAAAGGAATGTATCTTTACTAGGCTTATCTAAATTGAATTTTTCTGTAATCCATCTTGGAGTTAATGGGAATGTATTCATTACAAATTCTGATAATTTATCATCATCAAATTTTGTATAAGTTCCCATTGTATCAACAGCTACTGAAGTTGGTTTAGCAACTCCAATTGCATATGATATTTGAACTATTGCTTTTTTAGCAAGTCCTGATGCTACAATGTGTTTTGCAATCCATCTTGCAGCATATAATCCACTTCTATCAACTTTTGTATAATCTTTAGATGATTGAGCTCCACCACCAATAGGTGCATACCCACCAAATGAATCTACAATAAGTTTTCTACCTGTTAATCCACTATCAAATAAAGATGAGTGATTAACATACTTACCTGTTGGATTTATATGGATAATTGTATCATTTTTATCATATAAATTTTCAGGTAATCCCGCATCATCAATTAAAGTTTGAATTAAAGCTCTAACTTCTTCAATAGGCATACCTTCTCTTGAAGGTGCACTAACTACAATTGTATGAATTTTTTGAGGATTACAATTTTCAAAATTTTCTTTTGAACCATAATCTAAAGTTACTTGAGTTTTAATATCTACACCTAAAGTATCTTTATGTGTTAAGGCATAATTGTAAACCTTATCACTTAGCATTCTAGCATAAGTGATTGCTGCAGGCATATATTCAGCCGCTTCATTTGAAGCAAATCCAAACATAATACCTTGGTCCCCAGCTCCAATTTCTCCAGTTTCTTGATCAACACCTTGAGAAATATCTGGTGATTGTTGATTTAATAAAACTTGAATATCAGCTTCATCAGGGTATAAGCATTGCTCTTTTGTAAATACAGATTTTCCATCATAACCAATCTTGATTAAAGCGTCTCTAACTATTTTTTCATATTCTTCATGGCTAAGTTGACATTTTGTTTTTACTTCACCACCAATAACAATGTGCTTTCCAGCAACAAATACTTCAGATGCAACTCTTGAGTCTTTATCTTCCATAATTAATTTGTCTACAATAGAATCTGCAATTATATCTGCACATTTATCAGGGTGTCCGGCGCTTACTACTTCACTAGTAAATAAATAGTGTGTATTGTTTTCCATTTTTGTTTTCCATCCTTTTGTTTTCCAGAAGCAATTCTTGATTGCAACGTTGTTTTCCATTCTTTTGTTTTCCATTTTTGTTTTCCAACTAATAATATATAAGTTAAAAAATAAAATAAAATTAAAAGTATGAACTCTTACTCTTTTTATACTGATTTATAAAAAGCCTCAGATTATATCGAAAATTTTATAAAAAAATCTCAGTCTTACTAATTTTCAAGTTTAGAAACACTAATATATATCTATGAAACAATTCATTCTTACAAAAAATAAATCTTATTCTTTTTCATCTTGTGAAACTTGCAATGCAAATTGTTGCAATGGTTCGATGGGAACATTATATTCACAAATTATTCTTGAAGATTTTGAAAACTTTGAAAACTTTCCAATCTTATTTACCTTTGGAAATCTTGATTTTGCAAAACCTGTAATACTATTAACAAATGGTGAAAAATTTTGTAGACATTTAAAAGATATGAAATGTTCTATTTATGAAAATAGACCTCAGATTTGTAAAAACTATCCCTTGAGTCCAAATATTGATGAGCAAACTTATATTGATGTTACTTGTCCAAGTGTTCATGAGAATTCAAATGATGAAAATAGTTTTGTAAAAGAAAAGGAAATGGAAGATTATTTTAAAAACTATAAAGACTTATATATAAATACCTATTTTGAATTTGAAAAATTCAAAAAAGAAGACTACACCAAAATTTTAACAATAAGAAATATTGATTTTTTTGCATATTTAAAAGAAGATGATAATAAATATATCAAGATGCATCAAAACTCTTTGACACATCTTGAAGATGAGTATTTTAATAATTTAAAATAGAAATAAGTTTTTCGTGAATTTTACCGTTTGTAGCTACAATATATTTATCTTCAAATAAATCATGTTTTTCATTTTTTAGATTTGTAACTTTACCACCTGCTTCAGATAAAATCAAAATTCCCGCACTCATATCCCAAGCTTTTAAATTCATTTCATAATAGCCCTCATAAGTACCCCTTGCTACCATACATAAATCTATTGCAGCTGAACCTAATCTTCTAATATCTTGACATAAAGGCAGTACGTTTTTGATTTTTTTAATTACGTCATCTAAATCATCTGTATTTGTAGAATTACTATAAGGAAAACCTGTTGCCATTAAAGCTTTTTGAAAATCATTTTCTAAAGAAACTGATATTTTTTCATTATTTAAAAAAGCTCCACAATCTTTTTTTGCATAATAAAATTCATCTAAAATAGGATTATAAACAAAAGCCATATATGCTTCTTTATTTTTATAAACTCCAACTGATATTGCAGTGTGAGGTACTTGATTTACAAAGTTTGTTGTTCCATCTATTGGATCAATAATAATTGAATCATTAAATTCTATATTTGAGTTATCTGATTCTTCAGCAATAATATTAAATTCATTTCCAAACTCTTTTGAAAACCTATCTTTTAAAAAGTTTTCAACCTCAACATCAAACTGAGTTACTAAATCTTTTTTTGCCTTAAAGTCTATTTTCTTAATATCAAAATAGCCTTTTTTAAGTATCTTTCCTGCTTCAAGTATAATTTCTTTAAATTTATTTTCCATTTATTTCATCTCTTTTGTTTCTTTTATACATTTTAAAATCTCTGCAAAATCTATTGGTTTTTGAAAAATTTCTACTATTTCATTTTTCAATATATCATCTAAAGTATCAATTTCAGAATGTCCTGTAATAACTATGATTTTTGGATTATAAGATTTTATTTTTTTAATCATTGCTATCATATCTAAGCCATTCATATCAGGCATTTTTAAATCTGTAATTATATATTCAGGCAGAAAGTTTTCACTTAATATTTTTTCTAAAGCCTCTTTCCCATTATGTGCAACTTCAAACTTTTCAACTGTAATACTCAACATTTTTTCTGCATAAGACCTTGATAAATTATCATCTTCTACATACAAAACTGAAGTATCAATTTTATTCATTTATATTTCCTTATTTAGTAATGATAAAGACACAGTAAAAGAAGCACCTTTATAATTTCTATTTTTATATTCAAACTCTTTATTTTCAACAGTTATAGTTCCCTTTAGCTTAGTATTAACAATTTTTTTAGCTAAAAATAAACCTAATCCTGTAGAACCTTGTTCTGACTTAGTCGTAAAAAACTCATCAAATACTGATGAAATTATTTCAGGTTCAATTCCCCATGCATTATCAGTAATTGTAATTTCTAATGTATCCTTTTGAATAGAAGTAGAAATTAAAATTAGTTTTTCTTGTCTTGAATAATCTTTTAATGCTTCAATTGAATTTTTTAGAATATTAACTAAAACTTGCATAAAAGAATTTTCAATATTTTTGAGTTCTACATCTTCATCAAAATCTCTATGAATTTGAATTTCGTTTTCAAATATTCCATTTGCTAAAATCATTATTACTTTTTCTATGGAATTATTTACTGAAAATGTAGTTTCATTGTTGTTGTCTTCAACATAGTATTTAAAATCATCTAATGTATTTGATAAGTTTGTACTTGATTCAATTATCTTAGACAATACATCTATGCTTTCTTGTCTTTGTTCAGTCCCTAATTCATGTTCGAGCTTTAAAAAACTTGCAGATGTTGAAATTAATGTTAATGGCTGTCTCCATTGATATGTTAAGTCAATTAGCATTTCTCCTAAATCTGCCATTCTAGATTGAGTAATTAAAACTTTATCTTGGTTTTTTATTTCATTTGTTACATCTTCTAAACTTATTAATATTTCATCTGATTTTGGAATTAATGTGAAATCTGATTTAAATGTACTTACTTCACCATTGTTTTTATACAGTCTTAATTCTTTTCTAGTTATTTTTTTCTTTTCTAAAAGATCTATTAAGATATATTTAAACATCTCCTTATCTTCACTAAGTAAATTTGTAAATGATTTTATTTTCAATAATTCTTTAGTACTTATTGCTAATGCTTTTAAAAATGCTTTGTTGTAAAATTGAATTTTCATGTCACTATCAATAATTACAAGACATGTACTTAATGTATCTAGGTAAGTCTTTAAATTTCTATTTTCATTTTCAAATGAATCTTGAATTAGTTTATTACTTGTAATATCGTATAAACTTCCTACTGTTTTTAAAAATCTTCCATTGTTATTGTAGTGATGTTTCCATCTTTGCTCTACATATTTTATCTCACCTGAATTTGTAATAACCCTAAAACTTATATAATGTTCTGTACTACTACTTTTAGAATATCTGTATTCTTTGTCATATCTTTCTCTATCATTAGGATGAATATAAGACATAAACATTTCATAGGAAATTCTAGAATTATCATCTTTTATATCAAGTAAGGTAAACATCCAGCTATTCCATTGGACATTATTAATATCATCAACTTCCCAAAAACCTATGTGAGCAATTTGTTCAGCTTGCGTTGAAAAAACTTGAAGTGCTTTATAATCTTTTGATAATTTTTTATATTTTTCTAGACTTTTTACAGAACTTTGAATTATTATAATTGCTAATGTTAACATTCCAATTGTACATACACCAAAGATTAAAAAGAATATCAACTTTCTTTTAAAATAAAGTTCTTCCATTTTTAATAAATATTCTTCGCTTAACTTTGAAATCAGTATTAAACCTCTATCTATTTTAACATCTAACCTTTTAGAATATAAATAATCATTTGAAAATACAACGTTAGTTAATATTTTGTTTGAAATATCTTTAAATTGATCTTTAAAAGTTATTTTATCATCAAAATAAAAAGTCCAACTTTTATTTTCATCATAATGAAAATAAACTTCCCCATATTCATCTAATATAATATAGTCATATTTATCATTCTCGAAAAATGTTCTAAATCTAAAATTCAAATCATATTCAATTGCTAAAACACCACTTATTTGATTGTTTTCATTAAATATTTTTTTTAGAAAGGAAATTTTAGGAAGGTATGGAATTAAAAATTCATTATTTTTCTTTTTAAGATACATTCGACTTAGTATTGAATCATTCTTAGAATTTATAAATCTTTTTAAATCATCTAAGTTTAAATCATTATCAAAGTTTGTTTTGTAATTGTTTGTTATTACTTCTAAATTTTTATTAAAGAGTGTGATATTTGATATTGAATGTTGAGAATTAAAAAATGGTTTTATTAAATCGAAATTGTGTAAAGTTTTTTTTGAATTGTCTATTAAATAGTTTAAATCTAAAGAACTATTTATAGCATTAGCTAAATATTTTCCTTCATAGAAAATCTCATTTATTGTAAACTCTTTTTGATTTATCACATAACTAATATTTTCAAAATCATTGTATTTATAAATTTTCTGAGAAATTATATTTTGAACAAAAAATATAAATACTACAAATACAATTGTACTAACAATTAAAAAAACTTGATTCTTATATTTAAACATTAATATCCCTAACTTTAAGTTATATTATAACTAATCTTTTCTGATAATTTAAAAATATTATTTTTCCTTAGATGTAACTTTTAATAAAACTTATGTAATAATCTTTATAACACAATATAATAAAGGGTTAAACATGAAAGGCGTTGTATTTACAGAGTTTTTAGAATTTATTGAGGACAAGTTTGGTTTTGATATTAGTGATGAAATGATAGAAAACAGTGCAACTTCAACTAATGGTGTATTTACACAAGCTGGTAATTATCCTTTTGAAGATATGTTAAGTCTTGTTCAAACATTATCTAAGATTACAAATATTCCTTTGGGAGATTTAGTTCAAGCATACGGAGAACATCTTTTCTCTAGATTAATAACAATTTATCCAAAACCTATTTCAGTATATGAAAATACTTTTGATTTTGTAAGCAATGTTGAAAAAGTTGTTCACCCTGAAGTTAAAAAACTTTATCCAGATTCTGATTTACCTACTTTTGAGGATCCTGTTATAGAAGGAAATACTTTAGAAATAAATTATATTTCCTCAAAACCACTTATGGATTTTGCAAAAGGATTAATTATAGGATGTTCAAAACACTATAATGAAGAAATTGATATTTCATATGATTTAATAGAATCATCACCAAAATTTAAAGCTAGATTTACACTTACAAAAAAATAGAGTTTTTTTATGAATGAATCAAATGAAGAAGTTTTAAAGTGGAAAAAGCGATTTGAAAGAGAACGAGCCTCTAGAAAGGAAGCTGAACGACTTCTTGAAGAAAAAAGTGCTGAAATCTATGAATTAAATACAGAATTAGAAAATAAAGTATTACAAGAAGTTGTAAAAAACAACGAAAAACAAAAAATGCTTTTCCAGCAATCTAAAATGGCTTCTATGGGTGAAATGATTTCAAATATTGCCCACCAATGGAGGCAGCCTTTACATGCAATAAAACTAATTAGCCAAAAAATCTATCTTCATAAAATTTTAGGTGAAGAGATTGATGAAGATCTAATTCAAAGTGTTGAAAAAGATATTCAAAAGCAAGTTGATTATTTAAACAACACAATTGAAGACTTTAGAAACTTCTTTAAACCTAACAAAGAAAAAGAAACATTTCAAATTAGTGATGCTATTAATTTAACCCTAAACATTATTGATGCAACTTTAAAACAAAAACAGATTTCTGTCACTGTTGATCTTGAAGAAGGGCTATTTGTAACAAATTTAAAAAATGAATTAATGCAAGTATTAATCAATCTCATAAAAAATGCCTTAGACATTCTTGAGGAAAAAGAATTGTCAAAAAAAATAATAATAATAAAAAGCTATAAAAAAGATGATAATGTTGTAATAGATATTTTAGACAACGGAGGTGGTATTCCTGAAGAAATATTACCGAAAATTTTTGAACCCTATTTCACCACTAAACACCAATCTAAGGGAACCGGTTTAGGGTTATATATGTCACATGAAATTATTACTAAACACATGAACAGTGATTTTGAAGTGTTTAATCAAAACTTTAACTATGAAAATAATAATTATAATGGCGCACTTTTTAGATTGATTATCAAATAAATAATTTTATATTAATTAATTTTTAAGTAAAATGTAACAAATTGGAATAATAAAAAAATCAACAGGCAAAAATTATGATGGATACATTTGATATAAATCTTTTAATAATAGAAGATGACCACAAGATTAGAAGTTCTATTGCAAGAACATTAAAGATTAAAATAAAAAATATTTTTGAAGCAGAAAATCCTAGAGCTGCTTTAGAGGTTTTAAAAAACCACAAAATAGATTTAATTATCTCTGACATTGAAATGCCTGAAATGGATGGTCTAACTTTTGTAGAAACCTTAAGAAAATCCAACTTTACCATGCCTGTTATAATTACGTCTGCATATACATCTCCTGATTATTTCAAAAAAGCAATAGATTTAAGAATTGACAAATATATTACTAAGCCTGTAAAAATTCAGGATTTATTTGAAGCTATTGAAATGTCTTACAATAGAATGAAAAATGAAGAATTAAGAACTAAAAATACACTTCTTGAAGAAAAAATATTTGAATACCAAAGTAGAATGAGTACTATTGGAGAAATGGTTGGTAATATTTCTCACCAATGGAGACAACCACTTACAACTATATCTACTGTTTTAACAGAATTAAAATTTATGAAAGAATTAGGCGATCTTTCGGATGAACTATTAACAGAAGATATTGCAATAATTCAAAAAAATATTAATCAAATGTCTGAAACTATGGATGATTTTAGAGAATTAATTATGGGTGATAAAAAAGTTGAAGACTTTAATTTAACTGAACATATAAATCAAGTTATAAATATTTGTAAGGCAATTATTGTTACAAACTTTATTAAGATTGAATTTAAACATGATGAAGACATTATTATAAGTAACCTAAAAAATGCACTAAGTCAATCTATGATAAATATTATTAATAATGCTAAAGATGCTTTACTTGATACAAATGAAGATGATAGATTTATTTTAATAGATGTTCAAAAAAATGATGAAAATGTTATTATAAACATAAAAGATACAGCAGGTGGTATAGATTCTGAGAACTTAAATCAAGTTTTTGATGTGTTGTTTACAACAAAAGAAGACACAGGAACTGGTATTGGCTTATATATGACAAAAAAAATGATTACTGAAAAAATGAATGGTCAAATTACAGTAAATAATGAAACTTTCACTCACGAAAACAAAGAGTATACAGGGGCTGTATTCAGTATTACTCTACCTCTTTAAAATTAAATAACTAATTTAGTTACAACAACATAATTTTAACACTTATATACTAGAAATTTACAAATTTTTACCTTAGCAAAGTTATTTTTTTTCTTACATTTTATAAATAATGTGTTATTATTGATTATTATAAAGAAAGGAAAGTTATGTTAAGCACATTAAATTTAATTGAACTTTTAAAAAATATCACTATCTTATATGTTGAAGATGATGAAGATACTAAAGAAGTGATGAAAAATACTCTATCAGAATTTTCAAAAAATATCATTATGGCTGACAATGGTGAAGAAGCTATGAAGATTTTAAATACAAAAGATATAAATCTGATTATTACAGATATAGAAATGCCTGATAAAAATGGTATTGAATTCATTAGAGAAGTTAGAAGTACTAATTTAAATATTCCAGTTATTGTTTTTACTGCATATTCTACAAAAGATTATTTATTAGAGTGTGTTAATTTAAATATTCAAGGATATATTCAAAAACCAATTAGTTATCAAAAAATCAAAGATGTACTTTACAAAGTTATTGATTATTTAGATATTAAAGTTGAATCTAATGCAAAACTAACTGATGAAATTGAATATGATTTTGCAAGACAAGATCTAAGAAATATTAAAACTGGCGAAGCTATAAAAATCAATAGAAAAGAATTAAAAACTATTGAAGTTCTATTAAAAAACAAAAATTATGTTGTAACTTATGAACAAATAGAAAACTATGTATGGAAGAGTGATAATGAAACTATGAGTTCAACTGCACTTAGAACAATTATAAAAAATATTAGAAAAAAAGTAGAAGATATTCCTATTGTAAATGTTTCTGGTATTGGTTACAAAATAGATTTAATGTAATATTTCTAAATATTTAAGTATACTAAGTTATATTTAACTATATAAAAGGAGATAAAGTGAGCAAAAAAGAAATTTCTGTTCTTTGTATAGAAGATGATAATCCAACTAGAGAGAGTTTGGTTAGAACTTTATCTTATAAATATGAAAAGATTTATGCTTCTAGTAATGGACATGAGGCTATAGATATCATTGAAAATAGTGATGTAGATGTAATTGTAACAGATATTAGAATGCCTAAAATGGATGGAATTGCACTTTTAGAGTATTTAAAAGAAAAGAAAATTACTATTCCAGTAATTATTCTTTCAGCATATGATAATACTGATTATTTACACAAAGCTATAGATTTTAAAGTAGAAAAGTTTTTAAATAAACCTATTGATATAAATACACTTATTAATTCAATAGACTCTATAGAACCTAAAAATAAAAATTCGATTGATACTAAAGAAGTTAAAAAAGTAGTTAGTGATATGTCTTACAAAGTTTTAGAAATGAAACTACAAAAAGATTTAGGTTATATGGATATGAATAAACTCTATGAAGATATTGATACAATAGATACAAACCTTAAAACTTTAGTGAAAAATTTTTCATCATCTAAGCAATAGATTCAAATGAATAACTTTTCATTTAAGTATAAATTTATACTGACATTTGTAATAGTTGAAATATTTTTTATACTATTAATTGTTGGTATGAATTTTATTTCAATAAACAACGCTACTGAAAAGTTAATAAAAAAAGAAATAACTACAACAAAATATCTTTTAGAAAGTCTAATTAAACTTCCAATTAGTGTATATGATTTAGCTACATTAGATGATATTACAAAACAATCTACAGTAGGTAGCTTAAATTCTATAATTATATTTGATATTAACAACACACCTTTATCAAAAAACTACAATATAAATACTAGCTATGAGAAACTTTCAAAGATTGATATAACTAAAAACAATGAAATATTTGAAAAAGATAATAGATATATTATAGATAAACTTCTAATTAAAGAAGAGGATATATTAGTAGGAAGTGCATTTTTAATATTTGATACAAATGATATTGATAAACAAATTGAGAAAAATAAACAAAATGTATTTTTTATAATATTAATAGAAATACTTATCTCAACTTTAATTGCATATTTTTTAGGTAGAAACCTTACAAAAAAATTATCTAATCTTACAAAGATGGCAAAGAAAATAGGAAATGAAGAAGAAATAGAGATTTTATATGAAAAAGATAAGAATGAGTTAGCAATATTAAATAACTCTATTACAAAAATGTATGAAGATATTAATTTAAGAAACGAAAAACTAAAAGAAGCTAAAATTGTTTTTGATAATATTACTGAAGCTATAATATTTTTAGATGAGAAAAAACAAATTATTTCTGCAAATAATTCATTTTTTAAAATCACAAAATTTGATGAAAAAGAAGTAAGAGGTAATAACTTATTTAAATTGCTTAATCTAAATGAAGAAGAGATTGATTACTCTGAAAAAAATGATATTAAGATAAAAATAAATAATAATGACTATTTAAATATCCTTTTAAACATAAACACAGTTTACGATGAATTAAAAAACACAAAAAACTATATTGTATTATTTGTTGATATTACAAAAGAAAGAAAAAAAGAAGATTTACTTCAAATACAATCAAAAATGGCAACTATGGGGGAAATGATAAGTAATATCGCTCACCAATGGAGACAACCACTTTCAGCTATATCAACTATTTCTTCAACAGTTAAAATACAAAGTGAACTTGATTTATTACCTAAAGAAGAGCTTCACCAATCTTTAGACAATATTATAAAATCAGTTAGATACTTATCTGAAACTATTGATGACTTTAGAAACTTCTTTAAAGTTGAAAAAGAAATAAAAGAATTTGAGATATCAGAATTGTTTAATTCATTAAAGAAAATTCTATCAGCAAGAATTACTCACAATGAAATCACTCTTAATATAAATAAACTTGATTATGATATACATGTTATTGGTCTAAAAAATGAACTAATTCAATCTTTGATAAATATCATTAACAATGCAATTGACGCTATTATTTCAAATAATATTGCAAAAGGAGTAGTTGATATAAATATTAAAGAAGTAGATGATTTTATTGAAATAGAAATACAAGATAATGCAGGTGGAATTCCTCATAAAGTATTAAATAAAATTTTTGAACCATATTTTACTACTAAACATCAATCTCAAGGTACAGGTATAGGCTTGTACATGACTCACACAATAATTACTCAACATTGTAAAGGTAAAATAGATGCTACAAATAGAAACAGTGGAGCTTTATTTACAATTACAATTCCAAAAGAACTTTCATAAAGTTTGGACATAAACTAACTTTTATTATATAATCTTTTATATACCATAATAAAGGTGTCTAAATGAATAAAATAATTTTTACAACTATAGTATTTATTTCAGGATTAGTTTTCACAGCTTGTAGTACTACAACAATTGAAGATCAAAAAGAAATGTGTATTAAAGAAGGTAAGAAATTTAAAACTGAAAGAGTTTTAAATCTAAGATCTGGAGAATATGAAATTAAAGGCAAGTGTTTATAGGTTTTAATCTAATCTTTCAAGTATGTATTTAATTTCATGCAAGATATCATACACTTGCATTGGTTTTACAAAAAAACCATTTATATTTAATGATTCACATTTATTTTTAACATTATCAACATCATACCCAGTTAAAATAAATACTGGAATTTCATTATTTACTTTTCTAACTTCTTGGATTAACTCTATACCGTCCATTTCAGGCATAACAATATCTGTTAATATAATATCATATTCATTTAAATTGAATTTTTCAAGTGCTTCATTACTTTTTAGGCAACTATCAATATTATCACAAAAATAATTCATAGTTTTAGACATCATTTCATTAACATATTTTTCATCTTCAACATATAAAATTCTAATATCTTTATAGTATTTAGTTAAATCTTTTATGACTATCTCCTAATTTAAGAACAACTATATTATACAAATGTCAAAAAATTGTCACATTTTAAAAACAATTTATATATAATCAAAAAAAATCAAAGGTAAGTTTTGAATTTACAAAATAAAATGAAAGCAATACTTTTAAAAGAATATGGTGACTATGATAAATTAGAATATGTAGAAAATTACCCTATTCCCACTATAAAAGAAAATGAAGTTTTAGTTGAAGTAAAAGCTGCTGGTGTAAATAATACTGACATAAATACAAGAATAGGCTGGTATGCAAAAGATGATAGTTTAGAAAATGCATCATGGGATGGACAAAGTTTAAAATTCCCCAGAATTCAAGGCGCTGATGTATGTGGTTTTATTGTTAAAGTTGGTAAAAATGTTGATAACTCAAGAATTGGTCAAAGAGTTATTATTGAGCCATCTTTACAAAAAATAAATGGAAAGCAATTAGAAAACCCATGCTATTTTGGAAGTGAATGTGATGGTGGATTTGCTCAATATACAGTTATTTCAAATGAACATGCCTATGCTATTAATAGTGAATACAGTGATACAGAATTAGCATCTTTTCCATGTTCATACTCAACAGCTGAAAACCTTTTAACAAGAACATCTGTAAACAAAAATGATACTGTTTTAATTTCAGGAGCATCAGGTGGAGTTGGAAGTGCTGCTATTCAATTGGCAAAAGCAAGAGGTGCTAAAGTTATAGCTATAACATCTCCATCAAAATTTGATGAGATTTCTAAAATCGGAGCTTCTAAAGTGATTTCAAGGGATGATAACTTAATTGAGACTTTAGGAAAAAATAGTGTGACAGTTGTAATTGATTTAGTTGCAGGTAAGTCATGGCCACAATTCTTAGAAGTACTGAAACCAAAAGGAAGATATGGAGTTTCTGGTGCTATAGCTGGACCAATTGTAGAACTTGATGTTAGAACACTATACTTAAAAGATTTGTCATTTTTTGGATGTACCGTTATTGAACCAGAAGTTTTTCCAAATTTAGTTAAGAGAATTGAAAATAAAGAAATAAAACCTTTAGTTTCCAAGACATTTGATTTAAAAGATATTGTTGAAGCTCAAAAAGAGTTTTTAACTAAAAAACATATAGGTAAAATTGTTTTAAAAGTATAAGGATATATATGAAAACTATAGGTTTACTTGGTGGCATGAGTTGGGAAAGTACTCTTTTGTATTACAAAACAATCAATGAAGAAACAAAAAATAAATTAGGCAAACTTCATAGTGCAAAAATAGCTATGATATCAGTTGATTTTGATGTTATTGAAACATTACAACACAAAGGTGATTGGGATAAAACAGCTACTCTTTTGGCAAATGATGCTATGAATATTGAAAAGGCTGGTGCTGATTTTTTAGTTATTTGTACTAATACGATGCACAAAGTAGCAAATAAAATACAAAGTAAAATTAATATTCCAATTTTACATATAGCAGATGCAACAGCTCAAGCTTTAGTAAAAGATAATATAAAAAAAGTAGGTTTACTAGGAACTGCTTTTACTATGAAACAAGACTTTTATAAAAAAAGATTAATTGATAACTTTAATCTTGAAGTTCAAGTTCCAAGTGAAGAGGAAATAAATATCATACATAAAATTATATATGAAGAATTATGCCTAGGTATTACAAAAGAATCTTCAAAAAATGAATACAAAAAAGTAATCCAAAATCTTGTAAATAATGGCTGTGAAGCTATTATTTTAGGTTGTACTGAAATTGGATTATTAGTAAAAGATGAAGATTCAACTGTTCCACTTTATGATACAGCTTTAATTCATGCAAAAAAAGCTGTTGAATTAGCAAACTCTTAAATGTGTCCCGTTTTAACAAAAATAATAGTTTCTTCATTTACAAAGGGATAATGTTCACTTAAATGTGGACTTCTTATCCAAGTGTTTTTAGGATATTCACCATACTCATCCATAAATATACCATCTAAAACAAAAATCTCTTCACCACCCCAATGTTTATGAGGTAAGAATCTTTCATTTTTTGGCCATTTTACTAAAGCTGTTTGTTCTGCTAAAGGCATAACTTCAAGATTTCCTTGACCTGGTAACCATGAAGTAGTTTTTGTATTTATATTTATATTTTGTGAGTTTGAAAAATGATTTGTTTTTCTGAATATTACACAATTATCTTTTGCTTTTACTAAAACTTCATCTTCCTTTTCAAATCTTAAATATGTACCTTCTGGAAAATCACCAAATTCATTAGAGTATGTACCTTCTAAAACTAATATTTCAACACTGTTTATTTGACTTGTATGATTTAAAATACTATTCTTTTCTAATTTTAATAAAGAAGTTTCTTCATTATCTTTTAGAGCTAAAATCTTTTTTGATATGCCTTCAAAATCTGTTTTTACCCACGATTCATCATCAGTATTAATTAAGGCTTTTTTATCATAATCACTATTCATTTTATATCTTTTAATATTTTATTTTTAATATTATGACTTATAATAGCTTGAATATTTATATTTAAATGTTTTTGATTTTGATTTAATATAAAGTAGATACAGAAATCATCAGTTTAACTGATGATTTCTATTATTTTGGAGGGGAAATTTGTTTTGTAAAAGTATTCCTACATCATTCCAACAAACAATTCTAACATATCCCTAACAATGGATTCTAACAGGATTTTTCTTGATTCCAAGATGATATATTATAAAAATCTACACACTATATAGTATTCACTAACTAACTTAATCTGTATATACAATCTCACTTGAACTCTTGAGTTACGAAGTAACGAAAGAGGACAAATAACTCACGAAGTGAGTTATCTTGTATTACATTTGTATATATCAATATCTTAGATTAACTTTCTCTTTCTAACATAATTAAATAAACTTGATTCACTCCCATAACCTAGATGTCTTACTACTTTTCTATAACTTAATCCTAAAGTTAATAATTCAATAATTTTATCTTTATCAACATCGTACTTACTACTTTGTATTACACCAACTGGTTTACCTAACTTTATACCTCTATCTTTTAAGTTCTGTAGAGACTCTTTAGTTCTCTGACTTATAATGTCTCTTTCAAATTCACTAAACATACTTAAAATTGTAATTAACATCTTGTTCATTGGGTCATGGGATTTGATAAACAAGTTCTGTTTTAAAATTCTAATCTCTACATTCATTTTAATTAATGTATCAATTAACTGTATTACTTCACCAGTGTTTCTACCTAATCTACTTAACTCTGTTACTATTAAAATATCACCAGACTTTAATCTTTCAACTAACTCAGATATCTTTCTACTTCTAACATCTTTACGTGAACTAATTTCAATACTAATTTGTTCATCTACTTTTAAATCATTCAAAGAACAATATCTATTAATTTCTTCCATTTGATTGTTTAAATTCTGAAGACTTGTACTAACTCTAATATATGAATAAATCATCTCTAAACCCCCTTAAATTGGTACTTGTTCTGTTTTAATGTCATCTTATCTGGAAGACGAAATAGAGTCAAGTAGTCTTGTGAGAAAGTTTTACAGAACAAATTATTCTAAATAAATGAATGTTAAAAAGTAATATATAGATGAACACCAATGATGTTTTAAATAATAAGACGATTGGAAACTATAATATATGTATGAAAAGAGGGAAAGGATGTATCTCTTGAAGAGATAGAACGAAATTCGAAAGAGTTTCAAACAGAGTGAATAAACACTTTAAAATTGAAAGAATTAAAAATGTCAGTATTAAAAGAACTACCTTCATATTTTGAAGAAATTGAGAAAGTGAGTGAAGATATAAGTATAGAAATAATTGATATAGAAGAATTAATTAATTATGATAAGATTTTTTTTCATATTAAAAATAATAAAATTTTTGTAGATTATGATGAAATTGTAGATCTGATTCAAGAGGAAAATTTAAGAACTTTAAAAATTAAAATTATATGTGATTCTAATTCTATAGAAATAAATTATGAAAATAAAATTATTCCATTAAGTCTTGATGATTGGGATAAAATCCATGATTCAGATTTAGAATATTATATTTGTAATTCTAGTAATAAAAAAGTTTATGAAACAGATTTATTTGTATTAGAGGACAAACTAACTTATCATTATAACTTATTTACTAAAATATTTGATGTTGTCAACGATAATATTTGTATTGATAGATATAATATTAATACAAAAGAGAAAATAATATTTGATATTTACAATGAAAAATTTGTAGTTTCTTATAGATGATTATTAAGAAGATATTATGAAAATATCAATACAACAAATAAAAAAACTAGAGTTAAAATTTCAAAACTCTAGTTCTAAAT
>CAKZOX010000186.1 GCA_937138295.1 uncultured Campylobacteraceae bacterium | reverse complement strand
GAATATAAAAAAGAGATTTTTAATACTTGGTTTAATATAGATATGATTGAAAGAATTGATTATAATTTATTTTTTAAAGTAGTTTTTGTTTTAGTTGCTTTATTACTAATTGGTTTTTTATGGAGTTTATCTATCCACAGAGAAAAAGTACAAACTAAAAAGAGTTTAGTTGAAGTAGAAAAACTAAGAAATGAATTAGTAGAAATAAATGATGATTTAATTGCTCAAACAATGACAGACGAATTAACACAACTTTACAATAGAAGAAAAATAGTAGAAACCATAAATTATGAATTAAAAAAATTTAATAGAATGAAAAATAATTTTTCAATTATTCTAATAGATATAGATTTTTTCAAGAAAATAAATGATAATTATGGACATATAGTAGGGGATAATGTTTTAAAAGAGTTTGCTAATATCTTAAAAACAAATGTAAGAGACTATGATATTGTTGGAAGATGGGGTGGAGAGGAGTTTATAATTATAGCTCCAGATACATCAATACAAAATGCTGAAAAACTAGCAAATAAACTTAGAAAAACAATTGAAAGTTCTGATTTTAAAAATATAAATAAAATAACTGCTTCATTTGGTGTATCTCACTCAAAAGAGGGTGATGATAAAGTAAGCTTGTTAGATAGAGCTGACAGAGCTTTATATACATCTAAAAACTCAGGAAGAAATAAAGTTGTAGCTTTTAATTAAATTCATTCATCATATTTCTATAAAGTAAAGGTACATGATTTTTTTGTAGTTTTAGATTTTCTCTTTCTTTTATGGAAACAGCTTTAAAAAAGCTTTTCCACAATTTATCAAATTTTTCTTCATTTTTTGAATACTTGGGTTGTTCAAAACCAGCAACATTTTGAATACCTTTAAAACTATCTGTGTGTATAAAAGCTATTTTTCTATTTATATCATGAATAATAAAGTTTTGATTATTAAACCGTTTCTTAAAATGTTTTCCTAAAAAATATACTACATTAAATTTTGATTCTATTTGGGCATATAAACTTTCATCATCTAATTCTTTAAACCTAGCATATGCATACATTTTATGAACGTGTCTAAAAAGTTCGTGTTCTAAGTTTTTAAGATTAGCTATAAAAATATGATTTATATTTTCAAGTTGTTTTATATCTTTAAAACCTAAGACAATAAAATTCAATAAATCCATTTCAAAATCTTTACTATCACACATAAAAGTATTAAAGATTTTTTCAACATAAAATTTTGGAAATCTTTTTGTTATAGCCTCATAAACCTTATAGTATTTTTCTTTATTAGTTTCAACAATATAAGTTTCATCTAAAAGTAAAGCTTCATATTTTTCCTCTTTTAAAATATATTTAACTTGAATTTTTTCATAATACACATCATAAACTAAAGTTAAAAAGCCTTCAAAAGTTCCATCATAAATAAGCTTCATTAAAACTCTCCAAACATATCAAACAAAGTAGGCTGAGTTAGACTTTGTTTAGGTGCTACTAAAGCTGTTTTAATTGCATCTGGTCTAAATGCAACTTCTCTTTGAAAGTCATTATTACAAGTAATAAAATATTTAGCTTTTTTTAGGGAGATTTTTAATTTCTTTAAATCTAGAAAATTTAGTTTTTTAAATCTTCTGGCTTTTAAAATTTTAAAAACACCTCTAGCTCCAATTCCAGGAATTCTCATAAGCTCTTCTTTACTAGCTTTATTTATTTCCATCGGAAAATATTGAAGATTGTTTAAGGCCCAAAAAGTCTTTGGATCTAATTCTTCATCTAAATTTGGATTAGAATCATTAACTATTTCGTCCCATGTAAAATCATAAAATCTTAGTAACCAATCAGCTTGGTAAAGTCTATGCTCCCTTAGTAAAGGAGGTTTAGTATTTAAAGCTGGTAAATTCTTAATAGGGTTAACAGGTATATAAGCTGAATAGTATACACGTTTTAATAACCCTTTATTGTATAACACACTTGAAAGTTTCAATATATCTTTATCAGATTCAGGTGTTGCTCCAACTATAAGTTGTGTACTCATGCCTATAGGTTTTGTATCTTTTTCAAGACTCAAATCCCTTGCATATTTTAAAGGTTGTAATACTTTTTGTTTTGTTTTATTTGGTGCTAAAAGCTTTAAAGATTTATCACTAGGTAACTCAATATTTGAACTAACTCTGTTTGCTAAAGTAATAACTTCTTTAACAAGTTCAACAGAACATCCAGGAATAAGTTTTACATGTATATATCCATTAAATTTATATTCATTTCTAAGTATTTTCAGAGTTCTAATTATCAAAATCATAGTATGATCTTCATTTTCAATAATACCAGAACTTAAAAATAAACCTTCAATATAATTTCTTTTATAAAAATTAATTGTTATATCTGCAAGTTGTCTCGGTGAAAAGGCTGCTCTTGGTATCTCATCATTTGATTTACGATTTATACAATAGGCACAATCATAAATACAAAAGTTAGTTAAAAGGACCTTTAATAGCGATACACATCTTCCATCTGCAGTGTAAGTATGACATATTCCACTAGTGTGAGTAGCACCTAACTCTCCTTTTTTGTATTTAGTTTCAACTCCACTAGAGCTACAAGATACATCATATTTAGCACTATTACTAAGTATTTCCATTTTTTCAAATATATCTTTTCTCATGGATATATTTTATATAAAATTTAAACTTTTAATTAAAAATATATCAAATTGAAATATTTTTTAGAGTTTTAATTATGAATATAATTTAAATATTCATTTGCAGTATTTAAATGATTTTCAAGTGTTTCTTTTTTCATTTTATTTAATAGTGAAATCTGCATTTTCATTCTAGGGTTTTTGTCAAACTTATGAGAATGTATATGTAAAAACCTCCAATAAAGCCCATCCACAATCTTGCACCAATCATCTTTTTTACTATAATCACTCATTTTCAATAGATAGTTTGAAGAGCTTATATAAGGCTTTGTTGTAATACTTCCTCCATCGCTAAAACCACTCATACCATATACATTACCTACCATTACCCAATCATATGCATCTATATAATATTGCATAAAAAATTCATGAACTTCATTTGGTTCAATTTCTAGTAATAAAAATAAGTTTCCAAGTACCATTAATCTTTCTATATGATGACTGTAAGATGATTTTTTTAGTTTAATAATACAATCATCTAAAATATCAATTTTACTTTTAGCTTCTAATATTTTCTTTGGCATTTTATTTTTAAATTCAAAGAAGTTACTGTTTCTCATGTTTACACCATCATCACAGTAAATTCTAGCCATAAACTCTCTCCAACCTATAATTTGTCTTATAAAACCTTCTTTAGAGTTTATAGGAGCATCAAAGAATAATACTTCAGAAATCACTTCTTGAAGATTTAATAAACCTATGTTTAGTGATGATGATATATTAGAGTGATACAAAAATGATTTATCTTTTACTATAGCATCTTGATAAGCCCCAAAATTTTCAAATTTTGCATTTAAAAAATATCTTAATTGAGCATGGGCTTCATCAAATGTAACAGGATAATAGAAATCTTCACATTCACCAACTGTGTTGAACCTTTTGCAATACTCTTTAGCTTCAGTTATAAATCTATTCTCAAATGTCAAAGGTAGTGGAGTTTTTAGATCTTTAGGAATTTTCTTTCTATTGTCACTATCAAAACTCCATTTCCCATGTAACGGTTTATTATCATTTGTAACTAGAATATTAAGTTGTATTCTTCTATTTTTATAAAAGTTATGCATAAATTTAGTTTTATCATCTACATTCAAAAAATTTGGATTAGGTAAAATATTTAAATTTTTGAAATTCTTTAAAATTTTTTTATTAAGATTAAAATCAAATACATCATAACAGTATATGTTTTTGTCTTTAAAATTTTTTAAATAACTTTCATCTTCAAAGTATTCTACTTCAATATTATTAAGGTTAAGATAGGTTTCATAAAACTTCATAGAAGCTCTATGTAAAATGAGCTTTTGAATATGAAAATCATATTGAGTAAAAAAAAGTGGTTCTTCAATAAGAACCACTTTTTTATTGTGGAATTCACTTACATCTTTAAATAATTGATGTGGATAAACAAGGAATATATCCATTCAAGACTCCTTTAGTCTTTGATTATAGTAATTACTAATTCTCCTACAACAAATCCAAACTTTTTCATTTTAGAATGGTTTATTATAACTCCATCGTCTTGTAAGTGTAACCAATCTCTTACGCTTAAGTCAATAGTTGAACTTTTATATGGTACTCTCATTACATAGTCTAACATTACTGTGTTTCCATTAGCTATCATTTTAGAAGGACCAACAATATCATCAGCAGTTGCTATGAATTCTTTATTAGATGTTGGTTTTAATGTCCAAGTTCTAATCATCTCTTCACCATCATCATAAACAAAATATTCATCTAAAGTTCCAATTCCATCTTTATCCCAAGAACCTTTCATAGTTCCTTTAAAAGTTCTTATGATATTTCCACTTCTATCTTTTACTAAACCATAGGCTCGTAAATTTCCATTAAAATACTCTTGAGGTATAAACTCTGGAGTTTTGTTGTTAAAATCTTCTATTTTCATGCCTGTACATCCTGTTAATATGAACATTGTTAAAAAAATAACTACAATATTGATTAGTTGTTTCATTTTAAATCCTTTGATTTATTATTCATAAAATTAAGCTATTAATCCTTTATTTAAATGAATATTTTGATCCCTTGTAAATACTAGTTGAACTAAATTGATATTTCTAGTTAAGAATGCTGCCTCACAATAACATAAGTACATTTCCCACATTCTAATAAAATATTCATCAAAACCTAGTTCTTTTACTTTGTCTAAATTGTTTTTAAAATTTTCGTACCATACATTTAAAGTTTTTGCATAATCTTCTGTAAACTCTTCCATATGATTTAAGTTTAAATTTGTGTGTTTAGTTGTAATACTTAATACTTTACCAACACTAGGTAAGTGACCACCAGGGAAAATATATTTTTGAATAAAGTCTGTACCTTTTGAATACGTTAAATATCTTTGGTCAGGCATAGTTATTACTTGAAGAACTAAAACTCCACTAGGTTTTAGTAGTTCTTGACACTTCTTAAAGAAAATATCAAAGTATTCTTTTCCAACTGCTTCAAACATTTCTACAGCAATTATGGCATCATATTTTCCATTTAAATCTCTATAATCTTTTAATAAAATATCAATTTTTTCTTCAACAGAAGCCTCTTTAAATCTATCTTCACATAGCTTTTTTTGCTCAGTACTTAATGTAACAGTAGTTACATTACATTTTTTTTCTTGTGCTAAATGCATAGCCATAGCTCCCCAACCAGAACCTATTTCTAATACATTGTCACCTTCTTTAAGATTTAATTTATCAGCTAGAACTTTTATTTTTCTTTTTTGTGCTGTATGTAAGTCTTCATCTTTATCTTTAAATACAGCACTTGAGTACATCATAGTATCATCAAGCATTAGTTTATAAAAATCATTTGACAAATCATAATGGGCTGATATATTTTTCCTTGAATTTGTTTTAGAGTTTTTTCTTAATACATGTCTTATTTTATTTTTAAAAGGAAATAGATTAATTAAAACATTGTTTTTTTCATGGTCACTTGTTGTTCCTAAATATTTTCCGTTTAAAATAGCTAATTGAATTAATCCACTCAAGTTTGGTGTATCAAAATCTTTGTCCATATAACTTTCAGCAAATCCAATATCACCATATAATGCTAATCTATAAAAAAATCTACTATGATTAATCTTTAATTTTTCAAAGGGTGCTTTATTGTCACCATAGATTTCTACAGTTCCATCTGCAAAAGTTACTTCTAAAGTTCCGTGTTTTATTCTTGAAAAGAATTTTTTCCCAATTTTATTAAATAGTTTTGTCATATTAAAATCTCCTAATCTTATCTTCATTTAATGGTTTATAAATTTTTAATTTTTTTAAATATAATCTTACTGCTTGATACATAGTTCCTAATACAACTACAAAAGTTGTAAAACCATATCTAAAAAAAATCTTAAAGTTGTTTTTTGTATTAAAATCTACACTCTTAGTATTTAAAATAGCCGATAGCTTTTTTTGATTTTCTTCATATAAATCAATTTGAATAAATAGTTTTTCATCGCTATATTTAAATATAAAATCATATTCTCCCAATCTATCAAAAAATGGAGAAACGTACATATCTTTATCAATTTTACCTGTATAGCTATTATTCTTTGTTTTTTCTAATTTTACAGGGTAAACAACTCTTCCACCGTTATAGTTATGTACTTCACTTAAAGCGTATATTAGTTCTTCATTTTCATTAAAAACTAACAAACAGCTAATGGGATTGAACACATGATTAAAAACCCTTGGTAAAGTAATAAATCTAGTTTTGTAGTTCTCATTTAAATTGAATTTTTTTAACAACTCTTTTATATTTTCATTAAAATTATCTACTTTTCCAAAGTGATCTATACTTTTAAAAGAAAACAGATTAAATTTATTATAAGAGAAAATAGCATTTTTTAGTTTTTCTAGTTTTGAAGTATTAATATCCAATAAAAAATAGTTATATTTAAATTCATGTACTTTTGGAATATATCTTTTATGATAGATACTTCCTACATAAAAATTATGATCTTTATTTATAAGACTGTTTAAACTCATAATTCACATCCAAACTCTTTTGCAATTGTATTAGCTGAATATAGTCCATCTTCATGGAATCCATATCTCCAATATGCTCCTGCAAAATAGGTATTATTTTTTCCATTAATAATATCTCTTTTAGATTGGGCATTTATTGCTTCTGTATTAAATTGAGGATGTTCATATTCAATATTTTCAATTACATTTTTTATCTCTTTTGTTTCATTTAAAGAAACAAAATAGTCTTTGTCTGTTTTAAGATTTTGTAAAACATTATTCCAATATGTAAGAGTTGCACTATCTTTATTTTCATTTGTCATAGTATAGTTCCATGCTGCATATGAGTTTCTGTTTTTATATAAAACTGAGTTGTCATTATGTAAAACTGCATGATTTGGTTTATAATTAAAAGCACCTAATATTTCTTTTTCATCTTCACTAGCATCATCTAACATACTCAATGCATCAGGTGCATGCATAGCTAAAACTACTTTGTCATATATCTTTTCATTATTATTGTTATCTATTAAAATTACTTTATTATTTGATCTTTTTATTTTTTTAATTGAAGAGTTTAAAAATATTTCACCACTTATTTCTTTAGAAATTTTTTCAACATAATTGATACTTCCACCACTTACAGTAAGCCATTGGTGGTGAGTATCTATTCCTAATAAACCATGATTTTTAAAAAATTGTATGAAAGTTCTTGCTGGAAATTTGTTCATCTCATCAACACTAGTTGACCAAATAGCTCCACCCATAGGTAAAATATATCTAGATTTAAAATATTTTGAATAGTTTTTAATATATTCACCTAAAGTTTTATCAAGGTCACTGTGGTTTTCTTCTAAGTCTTTATTCGCTTTTTTATTAAAATTTAATATGTCATTTATCATTATATAATGACTAGGTCTAAATAAATTTTTCTTTTGGCAAAACATTCCTGGTAGTGAACTACCATTATAAACTATATTCTCATCTTTATGCCAAAAAGCAAAACTCATATCTGTATTTTCAATTTTGATATTTAATTGCTTAAATAGTTTAGTTAGTAATGGATAAGTAGGGTGATTAAAAACTAAAAATCCTGTATCAACTCCTAACTTTTTACCATTTTCTTCTACAAAAGTTGTTCTTGCATGACCACCTAATCTGTGTTCTTTTTCATACAAATCAACTGTATGTTTTTTAGAAAGTAAATAAGCACTTCCTAATCCTGAAATCCCAGCACCTAAAACTGCTATATTCATATTTTAACCTCGATTTTCATATATTAATTTATCTAAGTCTAGATATTTTTTCAAAAAGCTTAAAATTTCATTTAATTTATCTTCATTGATACTTTTTGTTCTAGACATTATCCACACACTTTCAAAGTCATCATCACTTACAACAGCAAACTTGTAGTTATCGTTGTAAACTATTTGATATTCCTTTGAAAAAATATAAAAGTAAGTCATTTTTATTTTAGAAAAATTACTTACGTTTTCATTTGCAGATTTTCCTGTACCGTTGTAACTAATATCACTATTATCAACAACAGATGTACAAGAATTTTTAATATCATATTTCTCTTCATTAAGAACATACTCAACATAAGAATCCTTACAATCTTTTTGAAAGTTGTTATATGTTCTTGCTATTTCAAACCATTTACCTGAAAATTGATCTCTATCAACATAAGCAGGAAAGTATTTACCACTAGCAAATAAATAATTTGAAGTAAGAGAAAATAATATTACAAATGAAATTAACTTTACTAACTTTTTCACCATAGGGCAGTATAGTGTAATTTTCGATAATTTTATACGATATTTATGTTATTTGATGGTTTTGTATGATTTTATGAAATATATAGCAATAAATTTAAGAAATATAGGTAAAACACAGTACAAAAAGATAATCATATAATAACTATGTGTATTAATATTCGTTTGTTCATATGATGTAAAATATAAAATACTAAATGAAATTAATACTGCTAATCCTAAAGCAAGTTTTGTAATCATTGCCCAAAAACCAAATAAAATATCTCTAATTTCATCTAATTTTTTTGTAAGATCAGCTTGTATTGAAGAAGGAATTGCCATATCACAAGAAAGACAAAATCCTGTAACAATACAAACTAAAATATAAAGAGTTTTATCCCCTTGCCCTAAAAATACAACTGCAAAAAAAGCTACACAAGATACTAAAATCGAAACAATCCACGTATTCTCTTTTGAGATTTTTTGTGATAATTTTAACCAAAAACTAAATCCTATAATTGCACTTAGAAAATATATCATCAAAAATAAGCCTAAATCATCTTTTAGATTAAGTATGTGTTCTGTGTACATTATGAACATTGTAGCACTTAATGCATTGGCAGTATTGTTAAATAAAAATGCAAACATTAAACTTCTATTTTTTTTGGCTTTTTTAAAATAATTTATTAATAAAGAGAAAAATTTATTTTCTTTATTAGGTTCTAAATCTTTAGTTTTTAAACTATTTTGATAATGATTGATTTTATATCTTGAATATAAAACAATAGGTATTAAAGTAATTAGTAAAAACAAAAAAAGTGAGTCTAAACTTTTCTTTAGATCAGCAGATAAATCAAAAATATATGGAATTAATAGAGCTATTAAAGTTCCAAATATAATAAATACTTCCCTTGAAAAAGATAATTTAGAACTATGTGTTTCATCTTTTGCTAGAGTTGAATTCAAAGATAAATAGGGAATTAAAATAAAACTATAAGATAAGTAGGTTAAAAAAGAAAAGAGTAATAACCATGTAAAATTTAGAAAAACTGGATTAATTAAAAAATATAAACTTATAATTACAATAATAGAAAAAATAAGCATAAATTTATATTTGTCTTTACTTTTGTTAGTAATATTCCCTATATAAGGGTCAATAATCATATCGAAGAGTCTAGCTAAAAAAAGTGCTAGACCAACGCTTAAAGCATCAATATTTAGATTTTGTACAAAATATGTAGGTAGATATATAAAAATGGGTAAACCTAAGAAGGCAACTGGTATTCCTACTACCCCATAAGGTAGTATTAATTGCGATTTCAAAGGTTTACCCAGTACATTTAATTAAGCATTTTTTTTGTAATTGCCAAACTTAACTTATAAGGCAGCAAACTCAATAACTGTAAAAAATTAGATAAGATAAAAGGAAATTTAATCTCAAAAGTATATGGACTAGCAACTTTTTTATTAATGATTATAGCTGCAATTTTGCTATCCATAACTTGAGGCATACTAAATTGATTTTTTGCCGTAAGTCTAGTCTTTACAAATCCATGATTAATTATCTGTAATTGTATATTTTGCTTTATAAGTTCGGGTTGCATAGATTGTGCAAAACTTAATAAAGCAGCTTTAGAAGCACCATAAGCACCAGCATTTGGTAGTCCAAAAAAACTAGCCAAACTACCATTTACTACGACTCTTTTTGTGTAATTATCTTTTCTTAAGTATGGTAGGGCGTTACTTAATATCCGAACAAAACCTAAGTAATTGACATTTATCATTTTTTCGTAATCATTGATTTGGATATTATGAGAATTAGAAATTTCATAAACTCCGGCATTGTAAAAAAAGGTATTAACAGAGTTTAGAAAGTCTTCATTTTCACTAAAAGCCTTAGATATAGAATTTTCACAAGTCACATCTATGTTCACTAAAGTTAATTTAGTTCTATTCTCCTCTAACAATTCTAAGGCTTTCGGGTTACTTTCAATACTAGTGGAACTTGCAATAATCAAATAATCTTGTTTCAACCATAATTTCAATAGTTCAAAACCAATTCCACTGCTAGCACCTATAATCCAAATCTTTTTCATGACTTTGTCTTTTTGCTTAAGTTTGCTAACAAACAAATAATATGTTTGTTAGCTTGGAGTTATTATATTAACTTTTATTATTCATTTGTATTGATAATATGTAGTTTAATTCAATATATGGTTTATTGGACCATTTCCTTTGCCAAAATCAGGTGATAACTCTATGGCATCGTGTATATATTTTTTAGAAATTTCTATAGCTTCATCTAAAGATTTTCCTAAAGCAATTAAACTAGCAATACTAGTAGAAAAACTACAACCTGTACCATGGGTATTTAAAGAGTGTACTTTTACAGATTTGAACTCTTTAACTTCTCCATCTTTTCTTAACAATACATCATTATTCCAAGAATCTTCTTGCGTTAAGTTTTTAAATAAAATATTGTTGTATTTATTTTTTAAATCAAAAATTTCACTGTATTTCTCTATTCCAAAGAAAAGTTTAGTTTCATAGTAATTTGGAGTGATAATATATGCAATATCAAATAGTTTTTTTAAACTCTCAACGGCATCATCATCAATTAATTTAAATCCACTTCTTGAAACAGCAACGGGGTCAAGTACTATAGGAATATCTGTATCTTTTAAAATTTCATATACAGCATCAATAATTTTATGATTGCTTAACATACCAATTTTTATAGCTGATATTTCAAAATCATTTAAAACACTTTTTATTTGTTCAACTACAAAAGAGGGTTCTAGATTTACAATACCTTGAACACCTATAGTATTTTGAGCTGTTACAGCTGTTATTGCTGTACATGCATAAACCCCATGAAATTGGGCACTTTTAATATCAGCTTGAATACCAGCTCCACCACAACTATCACTACCTGCAATACTTAAAATAGCTTTCATTTTTTATCCTAAAATATATTAAATTTATTAACTATTTATACCTTAAATTACCTTTTGATATAATATTAAGTAATAAAAGATAGAGGTTTAGGAAAAATGTTAGAAAATGAGGTAAAAACTCAAAAATTTGTATTAAAGTTATTTACAGAAATAATGATTAAAGGTTCATCGACTCGACGACAAATGGTAAGTCAACTGTATAATAATCTTTTAAACATATTAAGAAGAGTATCTAAAGATATTGATGTGAAGAAATTCTCAGATAAATTAGAGGTTTTGACTCCTGTAGATTTTGTAGATTCAGTAAGACAAATATTACTTGATACTCCAGGTATAGACTTTGTTCTAGAAGCTACTCAATTTAATCAAATGAATACTTTAGATGATATAAAAGTTGCTGTAAACAACGTAATGGGAAAAGAGATTGTAGGGAAATCTTTTGTTGTTAAATGTAAAAGAACAGGAACGCATCCATTTACTTCAATGGATATTGAAAGAGCTGTTGGTGGATATATGTTAGCTAACAATGAATCAAGGGGTGTAAGTTTAAAAAGTTTTGATATTAAAATTAATATAGAACTAGTACATCATCAATTGTATATAGTAACAAAAAAGCATGATGGATTATCAGGTTTCCCAATGGGTACACAAGGTAGTATTTTATCTTTAATGTCAGGTGGATTTGATTCTACAGTAGCTAGTTATTTAATGATGAGAAGAGGAATAAAAACTAACTTTGTATTCTTTAATTTAGGTGGAGTTGCCCATGAAATTGGAGTTAAGCAAGTAGCATATTATTTGTGGCAAAAATTTGGTTCATCCCATAGAATTACACTAACTTCAGTACCTTTTGAAGAAGTTGTTACAGAAATATTTAAATCTACTCATGAAACATATATGGGTGTTACATTAAAGAGATTAATGCTTATGGCATCTGAAAAAATTGCTGATGATATGAAAATTGAAGCGATAGTTACAGGTGAAGCAATAGGGCAGGTTTCTTCTCAAACATTAAGAAACTTAGCTTTAATTGACCAAGCTACATCAAAACTTGTGTTAAGACCTCTTTGTAGTATGAATAAACCTGAAATTATGCAAACAGCTCAAGACATTGGAACAAAACATTTTGCTGAAGCTATGCCTGAGTATTGCGGAGTTATTTCTAAAAATCCTGTTACTCATGGTTCTTATGAAAGAATGGAAAAAGAAGCTGCAAGGTTTGATTATAGTGTTTTAGAAGATGCTATTAAAAATGCAAAAGTTGTGAATGTTGATGAAATTGATAAAGATATACAAGAAATAGGGCAACTTGAAGTTGTTGATACGGTAAATGAAAACTGTGTTGTTGTTGATATAAGACAAAGTGAAGATTGTATAAAAGCAGATTGTGAAACAAGAAAAATACCATTTTATAGACTAAAAAGTGAGATTAAAAACTTACCTGAAGGTAAAGATATACTTCTTTATTGTGAAAAAGGAATATTAAGTCAATTACATGGTCAGTTTTTAAGAGATTCAGAAAACTATAAAAATATAAAAGTTTATAGACCTTAGTGTTCTTTAGTCTTTAAACTTATAATAATTATTAATATAATAAAATAACCTAAAATAATAAAGGAATCTTTATTGCATTCAATAAGAGAAATAGAAGATTGGTTAGATAGTCACAATATTAGTGGTTACATTGTTAACACTGACTTAAGCGTTACTGTAAATGGTAATGTAAATCTAAACGGACTTCTTGCTGAAAAAGTTTTACCAATAAAATTTAAAGATGTTAATGGTTACTTTGACATATCAAATAATAGTTTAATAAGTTTAGAGGGTTCTCCTCATTCTGTTGCTAGAGATTTTAATTGCTCAAATAATCAATTAGAATCATTATTTGATGCTCCTTATAAAGTGTTTGATTTTGATTGTTCAAACAATTTATTAAAAAACTTATCTTATTGTCCAAAAGAGATTCAAGGGTATTTTAATTGTTCTTATAATAACTTAGATTCACTATTAGGAGTTCCTAGAACTATAAAAGATTATTTTGATTGTTCACATAACAAACTTTCAAATCTAAAAGGTGGCCCACAAAGTGTTGAAAAATACTTTAATTGTTCAAATAATAGTTTAACAAGTTTAAACGGTGGACCTTCAATAGTAAATGAAGATTATATTTGTTATAAAAATCCTATCAATAATTTTGATGAAATTGCTGATAATATAGGATTTAATTTTACAACTGACACTAAATTTAATCATATAAAATCAACTCATAATAATGAACATAATTACTATACTTATAAGGGTAAAGATGTAATTGAACATGTTAGAAAACCTATTGTTGATTTAACAGAGAAAGATGACATTATAAAATGGTTAAATAAAAATAATGTCAAGAACTTTGAAATTACACAAGACAATGAAATTAATGTAAAAGGTCCTGTAAACTTAGCTGCAAAATTGGAAAACCTTTCAAAACTTCCTGTTGTATTTAATAAGGTCGAAGGAAATTTTGACATTAGTGATAATGAACTAACTTCACTTGAAGGATGTCCTAAAGTTGTATTAAAAGATTTTATTTGTTTAAAAAATGAAATAAAAACTTTAAAAGGTTCACCAAAGCAAGTTGATGGAAACTTTATAATCATTCATAATCATATTAATAGTTTTAAACATTCACCTAAGATTGTAAAAGGTGATTATATTTGTTCTCACAATCCGGCTAAAAATTTAGATGGTATAAATACTGTTGAGGGGGATATTTTTACAAATGTATTTATTGAAACTGTAAAAGCTCAAAAATATGTTTATAGAAATGTTGCTACATATAAATATGCCGGTGAGTCTATCATGCATTACTTAGATAAAGAGTATGTAAATCTAACTCCAGAAGAACAAAAATATACAAAAACTAGAAATGAATTAAAAGTTATTATTGAAGAAATGATTCAATTAAATCAACTTAATAAAGAAAATATCACTGACACATTGATAAGAAACCTTATTAAATATAATTTACATGATTTAAAAGCTCAAATATTAGAAATAAGAAATCCAAAGAAAAAGCAAAAAGAAGAATTATCTAAAGAAGAATTAGCTAGAGCAGCCTTCAATATTGATTTATAATTTAAGCTTGAAATCTATTGTTTAGATTCACAAGCTAATTTATCCTCTTCTTCAAATAAAATACTGTACTTACAAGGTGTCCAGTAATTTGAAAAAGATGTTGAGTATTCCCAAGAGTCTGTATTATTCTTCCAACCATTAACAACTCTTCTATTTTTGAATTTTCCATATTTAGCTTTAGAACCTTCAAAACCATCACTTATTGTGATTACATTTGTAAAACCTAATTCATTTAGATATTTACCTATTTCTATTGCGTCTATATCGCTGTAGTTATCTATGATGTAAATCTCTTTATCAAAAGGTACATTTTCTATTGAAAGTTCATACTTTAATTCTTCAAAAAAGTATTTATTTTTTTCAAAATTATAATCATTTAGATTTTCTAAAGAAATATGAATTAAATTTGATGAATTAATTTTACCTTTTAACACTACATTTTGAGGTGATCTAATATCCAGTATAATTTCATTTCTTGTTATTTTTATTTTTTCAAAGGCTTCTTTTGCAGTCATTGAAGTTAACACTTCTAATTGTTCCTCATTATTATTCATGCCATTTAATAATGTTGAAGTTGCTTGATTAGATTCATCAAATACAGATTGTTCAATTACATTACTATTTTGATTACTTTGAAGATTTTGTAAATTTAGATTTAATTCTTGAGCAAATAAACAAGAACTAAGAGCTAAAGCAGAAACTATAATGTATTTTTTCATTATATACCTTTTAAAATTAATTGAAATATTATATTTAAAGCTACATAATTTTGTGCTTTAACCTTAGACTATAATTTTTTTGATATAATCGCCGGAAATTACTAAAAAAAGGTTTAATTGATGGTTCAAACGGTAAATCTTAAAAAAGCTTATGGTTCAAGAGTATTATTTCAAGATATCAACTTAAAACTTGATACTGGAAAAAGATATGGTTTAATTGGTGCAAATGGTGCTGGTAAATCTACATTTTTAAAGATTCTTTCAGGGCATGAGGATGCAACTGAGGGTGAAGTTCAAGTTCAAAATGGTAAAAAAGTTGGTACATTATCACAAAACCAATTTGCATATGAAGAGTATTCTTTATTTGATACAGTTTTATTAGGTAACAAAAGATTATATGATGCAATCAAAGAAAAAGAAGAACTTTATATGAGTCCTGAGTTTACTGATGAAGTAAACAACAGATTAGCAGAATTAGAAATTGTATGTGTTGAAGAAGATCCAACTTATGAATATGATGTAAAAATCACTAAAATTTTAGAAGATTTAGGATTCCCTGCTTCTACTCACACTGATTTAATGAGTACTTTAACAGGTGGAGATAAATTTAAAGTTTTACTTGCACAGGTTTTATATCCAAAGCCTGATGTATTATTCTTAGATGAGCCTACGAATAACTTAGATATTGAAACAATTGGTTGGTTAGAAAACCAACTTCAACACCACGATGGAACTATGGTAGTTATTTCTCACGATAGACACTTCTTAAATGCAGTTTGTACTCATATTTTAGATGTTGACTATAAACAAATTAGAGAGTTTACAGGTAACTATGATGATTGGTATATTGCTTCAACTGTTTTAGCTAAACAAGCACAAACAGATATGAGTAAAAAACAAAAAGAAAAAGAAGAGCTTGAAAAGTTCATTGCTAGATTTAGTGCAAATGCTTCTAAAGCAAAACAAGCAACTTCTAGACAAAAGCAACTTGATAAACTTGATGTTGGGAAAATTGAACTATCTTCAAGAAGAGATCCATCTATTATCTTTAAACAAAAAAGAGAAGTTGGTAAAGAACTTCTAATGGTTAAGAATGTTTCTAAATCATATGACGGTGAGATTGTATTAAATGATGTTTCAATAACAGTTGAAAAGGGTGATAAAATTGCCTTAATTGGACCAAATGGAATTGGTAAAACTACACTTTGTGAAATTATGGTTGAAAATGTAAAACCTGATTCTGGTGAAGTTCACTGGGGTGCAACTATTCAAAATGGATATTTCCCTCAAAATGCCACTGATATTATTAACGGTGATATTACTTTATATGATTGGTTAAGAAATTTTGATAGAGATGCTGATATTAATGAAATCAGAAACTGTTTAGGAAGAATGTTATTCAACGGTCAAGAACAAGAGAAAAAAGTTGATTCTTGTTCAGGGGGAGAAAAACATAGAATGTGGTTATCGAAAATCATGTTAGAACAACCAAATTTTATGATTTTAGATGAACCAACAAACCACTTAGACTTAGAAGCAATTATTGCTTTAGGTGAGGGTCTATTAGATTACGAAGGTTCTTGTATTTGTGTTTCTCACGATAGGGAATTATTAGATGCATTTGCAAATAGAATAATTGAAATTCAACCTGGTGGATCTATTGTAGATTTCAAAGGTTCTTATGAAGATTATTTAGAAACTAAAGTTCAAAAATAATAATTTATTTTTGACTTTAAACTAATAAATTTAAACTAATAAAAAAGGGGAAGATATATAAATCTTCCCCTTTTTTTATAGATGTGACTTCTAAAAAGATTATTTAGCGTGTCTTGTAGACATTCTGTATTCTCTTCTTTTTATAGCGTCATTATATCTTCTTTTTTCATCTTCTGTATTCAATTCTAATTTTGGAACAGGAGTTGTATTTCCCTCTTCGTCAACTGAAATCATTGTGAAATAACATACATTAGTATTTTTTATTGTATGGTCTTTGATATCTTCAGAAATTACTTTTATACCAATTTCCATTGAAGTTCTACCTGTATAGTTTACTGATGCATGAAATGTTACTAAAGAACCAATTTTAATTGGATTTTTAAATAAAACCATATCAACTGATAATGTTACAGCATAATTACCTGTGTATCTAGCAGCACAAGCATAAGCAACATGGTCAAGCATTTTTAAAATTTCACCACCGTGAACATTTTTACCTGAAAAGTTAGCTTTATCTGGAGTCATTAACATTGTCATTGATAAAGATTTTTCTCTATGAATGTTATCGTTCATTATTTAGACCTTATATTTTGTTTTTTTATAGGTTTATTATAGATGATAAATCTATTAAACCCATTAGTAAAGGTTTCATTTTTACCATTTATTTTAAAACTATTTAGAAAAGTAACACTTTACTAAATTAGTCAAGTTATTTAATAGTGAAAAGTTAATAAAAATATAGATATAATTAATGTTAATTAAGATTTGTAACACAAGGGTCCTTATGAAAAAAATACTTGCATTGTCATTGATAGCTGTTTTTGGTTTATCAAATGAAATATCTTTAGGTGTTGTTCCTCAACAAAGTCCACTTATACTTTCAAAAAAATGGGTTAAAATAACTGACTACTTAAAAAAAGAGACTGGACTAAATATAGTATTTAAAACTAAAAACTCTATTCCTAAATTTGAAAAAGAATTATATGCAGGTAAATATGATATTTCTTATATGAATCCTTATCACTTTACGGTTGCAAACAAAAAACAAGGATATGAAGCATTTACAAGAGCAAATAAAAAAATCGTAGGTATAATGCTTTCAAAAAATGAAAACTTTGAATTTTCAAAAGAAAATTTAATGAACAAAACTTTCTTATTTCCTGCACCAAACGCATTTGCAGCAACATTATTAACTAAATTTGAGTTAAAACAAAAATTTGATTTTGATGTAGACAATGAAGGAAAAGTTTTATATGTAAACTCACATGATTCTGTATATAAAGGTGTGGCTAGAAATATTGGAGATTTAGGTGGTGGAATTGTAAGAACTTACAATAATTTTAAAGCTTCAAGTGATAAAGAAAGTATTCATGTAGTTTATGAAACTCAAAAATACCCATCTCATCCTATTGCTTATCATCCAAGAATGAATATCGAAGATGTAAAAAAAATAAAAACGGCATTTTTAAATATGCCTCCTGAGTTATCTAAAATATTAAGTATTAAAAAATTTATTGAAACTCAAACAAATGAGTACGATGCTATAAAAGCAATAAATGTTAAGTAAGAGAGTTTTATGACATTTAAATATAGGTTTATATTCTCTTTTGTTTTACTAGAAATATTTTTTATTTTACTGATAGTAGTTACAAACTTTTCAGCTATAAAAAATTCTACAAACAATCTTATAAATCAAACAGTAGATTCAAACGTTCAACTACTAAAACAACTTATAAGAGTACCTTTAAGTATCAAAGATATTGCTACTTTAGATAATTTCTTCTTAAATAGTGACAAATTAGAATATGTAAATACTATAATTGTGTTGGATAATGAAAATAATATTCTTACTACAAAATATAATTTTGAGCATGGTAATATTGAAGAGTTATTAAGACTTAATGGAAGAAAAAATATTTCATTTGGTGATGAACATTTTGTATTATTTAAAGATGATATATATGATGAAGAAGTTTTTTTAGGCTCTTTATTTATAATTTTTGATATTACTAAAAATAAGCAAATTATCAATGAAAACAAGACAATTACCTATATCATTATTTTAATTGAAATATTAATATCTACAATTTTATCATATATTATTGGTCATAAATTAACTGAAATGCTTACAAGTTTAACAGAAGCTGCAAGGGATATTGGACAAAATAAAAACCCAGTTATTCCCTATCAAAATAGAAAAGATGAAATAGGAATACTAGCAAAATCTATGTTTCGTATGCTTAAGGATTTAAAAAATAGAAACAAGAAACTAAAAGAGTTAGGTGACCAACTTAGAAAACAAAAAAATGCTTTAATTCAAGCTAATATTCACAAAGATGAATTCCTTGCAAACATGAGTCACGAGTTAAAAACACCTTTAAATTCAATCAATGTAATTTCATCGGTTATGATGAAAAATAAACAAGGTAAACTAGATGATAAACAAGTAAAAAATTTACAAATTATTAATTCATGTGGAAATGATTTACTTTACTTAATCAATGATATTTTGGATATTTCTAAAATTGAAGCAGGGGAACTTGTAATTACAAAAGAAAATATTGTTGTAAAAGATTTATTTAATGAAATATATGAAATGTTTGAGCCTCAAGTTATTTCAAAGGGTTTAAAGTTTGAATTAAATGTTGAAGATACTTTAAATACTATAATAAGTGATTCAATGAGAATTAAACAAATTGTAAAAAACCTAGTTAATAACTCAATCAAATTTACTAAAGATGGTGGTATTTATATTGATGTTAAAGACAATGATGACAGTATTATAATAATAGTCAAAGATGATGGTATAGGGATTAGTTCTGATAAGTTACCAAATATATTTGATAGATTTAAACAAGCTGATGGAACTATTAATAGAAAGTTTGGTGGAACAGGATTAGGATTGTCTATTACTAAAGAGTTATCTAAAATGTTGCATGGTGAAATCTTTGTAAATAGTTTTGAAGGTGTTGGAACAACTTTTAAAGTGTATTTATCAAAAGATATCTCAATTAATTCAGATGAAGAGATAAAAGATTACAAAGCAACAGTTTCAAGGGACTTAAATACTAGAAAAACTCAAGCAGAAACTAAACAAATAGAAAAAACTATTTTAGAGAAAACTGTAGATTTAAAAACAAATGTTAAACCTTTAGAGATTAAAACAGAGAAAAAAATATTGCTTTTAAATCAAGATCCACTTAGTTTTATGCAATTTGTAATTGAAATGAAAAAGCAAAGTAATTTAACTCAAGTATCTAGTTTAGATGAAATCAAAACTAAGATAAAAGATGATGAGTTTGATTTAATAATTATAGATAGTTCAAATTTTAATATTGAAGAAATTTGTAACTTATTAAATAATATTAACTCTAAAATTGCTATAATATCTAATAAACAAGAGCATTTAGACAATCCACTAGTAAAAGATTTTGATATTCAATTAAGTAAGCCATTTGATAAAATTCTCTTAAAAGAGGAAATAAATAAAGTATTAGTTTAGGATAATATCATGTATAAAAAACTTTTATTCATAGCATTTTTAATTTTTGTTAGTATATTGATTTTTATAAATGATGATTCTAAAGTAATTATTTTTGGTATCGCAATCTTTCTTATTGGTATGTTTTTTATGGAAGATGGATTTAAAATTTTTTCAGGAGGTTTCCTTGAAAAAGTTCTACAAAATAGTACTAATAATCTTTTAAAATCTATTTCAACGGGTATTATTACAACTTCAATTATTCAAAGTTCCTCTTTAATTTCTATTATTGTTATATCCTTTTTAGGAGCAGGATTAATCTCTTTAAGTGGCGCAATAGGTGTTATCTTTGGTTCAAATATTGGAACAACGGCAACAACTTGGCTAGTTAGTTTATTTGGTTTAAAAATTAATATAGCAAGTTTTGCAATGCCTATGTTAATTATAGGTGTAATTTTTAAGTTTATTTCACATAAAACATTAAATGGTATAGGTTATGTATTAATTGGATTAGGTTTTGTATTCCTTGGTATTAGTTACATGAAAGAAGGTTTTGAAACACTAAAAGATGGTATAAACTTAGCTAATTATGCAATGGAGGGCTATTTAGGAGTAATTGTTTATGTTTTAATAGGAATGTTTGCTACGGTTATTTTACAATCTAGTAGTGCAACTTTAGCATTAATAATTACAGCTTTAGCTACTAATCAAATAATCTATATAAATGCATTAGAATTAGCAATAGGGGCAAATATAGGTACTACTATAACTGCTGTATTAGGTTCTTTAGCATCTAATGAAAATGGTAAAAGATTAGCCGTTGCCCATTTAATATTTAATGCTGTTACTGCAATATTTGCAATTATTTTTTTATATCAATTAGAGGAAGTAGTATTAAATATATCTGAAGCTTTTGGTATAGCTAAAGATAACTATGTGTTACAGCTAGCTATATTTCATACTTTATTTAATATTATTGGTGTTTTATTAGTTGTTCCGTTTACAAAAAAATTAGTAGAGTTTTTAAATGGTCTATTTATTGTAGAAAAAAAATCTATTTATACTAGGGCAATATACTTAGAAATGAACCATAAAGATGTACCATCTGTTGCATTAAATGCACTTACAAAAGAAATGGATAGGTTGTATGATAGTTCAATTGAGGTTATTTCTCACTCTTTAAATCTTCATAGACATGATTATTTCGGAAAAGAAAATCTTAGAAAAATAGTACTTTCAAACCATGAATTAATAGACACAGACGTAGATGATTTCTACAATAAAAGAATAAAATATTTATATAGTGATATTATGTATTATGCAACTATTTATGAAGAGAATATGGATTTTGAGCAAAAAAATGATGTAGCAAAAATAAAATTAGTATGTAGAGATTTAGTTGAAGCAATAAAAGATATAAAAAATTTACAAAAAAACTTAAATAAATATATAGATAGCCCAAACAAAAATATAAAAAAACAATATAATAAATTAAGGTTTAATATTATTAATATCATAAATCTGTTAGAAAAATTGAAAGATTGTGAAAATGAGAAAGATTACAATGAAAAAATTATTAAATCTAAAGATAAATTAGATAAATTAGATTATATCAAAAATAGAAGAATAGATAAGCTTATTAGAAATAACTTGATTGATAGTAATATGGCTACTTCATTAATAAATGATAGTAAGTTTACTATTAATATTGCTAAGAAAATATCAAATGTAGCAAAAGTTATTTGTTTAAAAAGAAAGTATTTATAAATTGGAGTAAAGTTGCAAGAAAGAAAACCAAGCATATTATTTGTTGATGATGAACAAGTTACTAGAGAAAGTATATCTATGTTTATTAATAGGGTATCTAGTGAAAATTTTATTTGTGCTGATGGAAAAGAAGCTTTAGAAACATATAAAAACAATAAAATAGATATTATTTTAAGTGATATTAATATGCCTCAAATGAATGGTATAGAATTAGCTAAAAAAATAAAAGAAATAAATCCAGAACAAGCTATTATTTTAGTAACAGCACATAATGATAGTGAACACTTATTAGATGCAATAAATTTAGGAGTTGATGGATATATAATCAAACCCATATTTGTAGATAAATTATTTGATAAAATCATGGAAGTTTATGAAAAGATTTCTTTAAAACAAAAAGTTATCGATCAGCAAAAAATAATTATTCAACAAGAAAAAATGGTTTCAATGGGAGAAATGGTTGGAAATATTGCACATCAATGGAGACAACCCTTAAATGCCCTAGGAAGTTTAATTACTAATTTACATATTAAATATGATAGTCAAACTATTGATCAGGCTTTTTATGAAAGATTTTTTGAAAAAAGTGATTTTTTAATACAAAAAATGAGTGAGACTATTGAAGACTTTAGTAACTTTTTTAAACCAGATAAAAGTAAACAGGTTTTTGAAATAAAAAGTTTCATTAATGATTCAGTGAAATTTTTCAAAGAAACAATCAACGACAAAAATATAGATATAAAAATTAATGTATCAAATGAACTTGAAATAAATAATTATAAAAATGAGCTAATGCAAGTTATTATGAATGTTCTTAAAAATTCCTATGATGCATATACAGAAAATGAAATTCAAAATAAAACAATAGATATTGATTTGTATTTAGAAAATGATAGAGTTGTAATTTCTTTACAAGACTATGCAGGTGGAATTGATGAATCTATTTTAGATAGAGTATTTGAACCATATTTTACTACAAAGCATAAGGCAGATGGTACAGGTATTGGATTATATATGTGTAAAATGATTATTGAAAATTCTATGAATGGTTTTATAAAAATGGAAAATAATAAAAATGGGATTTTGACTACAATTAGTCTTTCTAAACAAAATTAGGCATAAAAAAAGGCAAGTTTAAAAACTTGCCTAAAAATAAGTTCGCGTGTATTTTTATATTTTTTAATTACTTAGCTACAGCTTCTTTTAAAGCTTTTCCAACTTTAAATTTAGCAACAGTAGTAGCTGGTACATCAACAGTTCTATCAGTTCCAGGAACTTTTGCAGTTCTAGCTGCTCTATCAGAAGTAGTAAATGTTCCAAATCCAATGAAACTAACTGATTCTTTTTTAACTAATGCATCTGTAATAGTATCTAATACAGCATCAACTGCACCCTTTGCGTCTTTTTTTGATAATCCTGCTTTCTCTGCTACTGCATCGATAAATTCTGCTTTGTTCATACCAAGAACTCCTTTTTTAAATTAAATTTATAAACTTTATACTATCAAACCTTTAAAAAAGCTTTAAAAATCACCATATATAGGACTTTCTAGGGAAAAATAGTTAAAATTTGTTATTTTTGATGATTTTTTTAAGTAAAACTACTTTTTGTACTTAATAATCTACATGAATTCTCGAGTATAGCAACCTTCTTTACAAGCTCTGTTAGATCTCTATCATAAATGTAAGTTCCAACACCTTTTATTACCATAGTATTATTTCTAGATTTTTTTAAGTATCTTGTAACTTCTAAGGAATTTCTATCATACCAAGTTTTAAAATCACCTGGATCATAAATTTCAATTTGACCAAAAGTTGTAGCACCAAAATAATCTTCAAATCTAATATGGTCATGCTCTAATGTATAAGCAGTTGTGTAAATTGGCATTCCAAAGGCAATAAATTTTGCTTCATGAATATTTGAGTAAATAGTAGAGTGAACGAATGATTCAATACTTGCTATGTTCCATCTATAATCTTGTTTGTTCAAATTTAACTCACAAAAAGATTTAGTTGACATTTCATCAAAGATTGCGTCTCTTGTATTAATTACAAAAGTTTCATGGTCAAGTTTAGCTGAAATTGCTCCGTGGTATATTCCAAAGAAGTTTTTTCTAAACATTGTTAAAGAAAGGTCAGTTAATTGACTTACTATTGCGTTGTCTACCATTTTAAAATGCCTCAAATAATTTTTTCGCTATTATATAGTAATAATAATAAGGACTGTTTTAATGGATATACCTCATATACCTGTTTTATATAATGAAGTTTTAGAAGTATTTGAAGAAATAGATGATGGATACATAATAGATTGTACAACTGGTTATGCAGGTCATAGTTCAGGCCTATTGGCTCAAAATGAGAATGTACATTTAATTTGTAATGATCAAGATGATGAAGCCTTAGAATTCAGTGCAAATAGATTAAAAGATTATGAAAATAGGGTAATTTTCAATAAAGGTAACTTTGAACATGTACTAAAAACCTATGAAAACTATAAAATAAGAGGAATTTTAGCAGACATTGGTGTTTCATCTTTACAGTTAGATAAAGAAGAGAGGGGTTTTGGTTTTAATAGTGAAGTTCTTGATATGAGAATGGATCAAAACCAAACACTAGATGCATCATTTGTAGTTAATAACTATTCACAAATGGATTTAGAAAGGGTTTTTAAAGAGTATGGAGAAGTTAGAGAATACAAAAAACTAGCCTCTTTAATTGCAAACAACAGACCATTTAGTAGTGCTAAAGAGTTATCTGATTTTATATCTAAAAAAATGCACAAAGGAAAGATTCATCCTGCTACTTTACCTTTTCAAGGTATAAGAATTGAAGTAAATGATGAATTAGGTGTTTTAGAAAGATTGTTTGACTCTATTGAAAGTATAAAACCTAAAGATTGTTTAGTTGCTATAATTTCATTTCACTCATTAGAAGATAGAATAGTTAAAAACTACTTTAAAAAGTGGAGTAAATCTTGTATTTGTCCTCCTGAAGCTTTTAGATGTACATGTGGTAATAATCATTCATTAGGAAAAGTTGTTACAAGAAAGCCTATCATTCCTACAAAAGATGAAATAAAACAAAATCCAAGAAGTAGAAGTTCAAAATTAAGGGTTTTTAAATTTGATTAAAATAAATCATAGAAATGCATTATTAATTGTCTTATTTGCATTAATGCTTGCAATAGTTTTATTTATTCCAAAAATATATTTAAGAAATAATATTTACTATATGAGTAAAGACATAAATAAACTTTATGCCCATTATATTTCATTACAAGAAGAAAATAGATTTTTAGAACAACAACTTGAAGATATGAAATTTAAAAATCAAATTATTGATTCTCTACTTTTAAATCCCTTATTAGAGGAAAATGATAAATAATGATAAGTTCAATAATAGACTTTAGTTTAAAAAAACCAATATTAAATCATTTCTTACTTTTCTTTTTATTCATACTTGCAGTTTTTTCTTATTTTAAAATCCCAAAAGAGATTTTTCCACCGTCTAGTTTAGATGCCATTTCTATAAGTGGTTACTATTCAGGTGCAAGTTCTGAAATACTAGATAAGATTGCTGTTAATGACATAGAAGATGAATTATTAGCATTAAGTAGTGCTGATAAAATTTCATCTACTATTAAAAATGGTATGTTTAATATCATGGTTGAGTTAAAAGATGGTTATGAAGCGCAAGATGAAGTTGAAGATGTTAAAGATATTATTACAAAAATAAAACCAAATCTTCCAAGTGATATGGATGAACCCACTGTAAAAGCAATTGAACACTCTTTTCCTTTAATTACAGTTGCTGTTTATTCAAAAACTAATGATCACTCAAGGGAATATTTAATTGAGGTTGCAAAAGAGGTTAAAGCTGAAGTAATGAAGCTAAAAGACCTATCTCAAGTTTCTGTTTTTGGTCAAAGTGATAGAGAATTAAGAATCATATTTAATGATGAAAAAATTAAAGCTTATGGCTTACAAAAAACAGAAGTAATAAATCAAATATCTAATTTAACAACTATTTTTCCAGCTGGAATTATAAAAGATACAGCTAAACACTATTATCTTTCTACTTTTAATGGTGAAAAAGAGATTGAAAATATAAAAAATACACTTATTAGGGTTTCCAATCAATCTTTATATTTAAGCGATATAGCTGATGTAAAATTTACACTAGGCGATGTAGCTGATAAGTCACACTATAATGCTAATACAAATATTGCTGTTAGTATAAACAAAGGTGTAAATGGAGACGCAATTGATTTAGTTAAGGAAATAAAACAAATAACTAAAGATTTTGAAAAAAGATATAGTGAATTAAAGTTTGATACTTATATTGATACATCTATTTGGATAAAAAATAGACTTAATACTGTTGTTTCGAATATTCTTTTTGGACTTGGATTACTATTTTTAGCATTGTTATTGTTTATAAACTTTAGAATTGCTTTAGTAGTTGCTATTGGTATTCCTACTTCATTTATGATTGGATTAGTATTTGCTGATTATTTAGGTTATAGTTTAAATATGCTTTCCCTTTTAGGTGCTTTAATAGCCCTTGGAATGCTTGTAGATGAAGCAATTGTAGTTGGTGAAAATATTTATCGTCATATGGAAATGGGAAAAGATAAATATACAGCAGCACGTGATGGTGCTATTGAGATGTACCCTGCTGTTTTAACAGCAACAGCAACAACTATATTTGCGTTTTTACCAATTTTATTAATGACAGGACAAACAGGTAAGTTTATGCAAATCTTACCTATTATGATTTCTATTTTACTTATTAGTTCTCTTCTAGAAGCATTTTTCTTCTTACCTTTACATGCTAAACAAATTTTAAAAGTAAGCCATGAAGATAGAAAATCTCATAAAGTATGGGACTTTAATTACAATTTATATGGAAAGATATTAGAAACTTTATTAAAAGGTAGATACTTAGCATTAGCATTGTTTATTGGAGTTATATTAGCAGGAACTTTTATACTAGGAAGTCAACAAAAGTTTAAGTTTATGCCTACTTTTGATTCAACTCAAGTTTATGTATCAGGTTCTGTTGGTGTTGGAAAAGATATTGAGCAAACTGAAGAAATGGTTTATGCATTAGAAAGAAAGATTATGGAGGAATTGGATTTTGGAAAAACAGTTGATTCTGTAACTTCAGTAACTGGTTTTAAATTAGATGGGAAAAATCAACCTCAATATGAAGAATTTTATTTTCAAATATTTGTAAATCTTTATGAAAGAGCCCCACAAAATTTCTTTGAAATCTATATAAATCCATACTTATCACCTAAATATGATGATGAAAATATGAAAAGAACAATTAGTGCTCAAGATATTGAAATAAAATT
>CAKZOX010000185.1 GCA_937138295.1 uncultured Campylobacteraceae bacterium | reverse complement strand
AAATCACCAGAAGGTAAACCATCAGACTCTGTTAGTTTTTTCCAATTTTCACCTTTGTCAAAAGACACAAAAAGACCAGAACCTGATCCTCCAGATGTAAAATAATATGGACTTCTTCTGTGTTCATACAAAGCAGCAAAAAGTTTATTGGGACTATTAGGATCAATAACGAGATCGGCTATACCAGACTGATTGTTTGAATATAGAATTTTTTTCCAAGAGAGCCCCCCATTCGTGGTTTTGTATAAACCTCTGTATTCGTTCGGGTAAAAAGGATCGCCCATTGCTCCAACATAGATAGTGTTTTCATCTTCTGGATCAATAATAATTCTATGTATAGTCTTAGTTTTCTCTAACCCCATGTGTTTCCATGTTTTGCCTCCATCTATGCTTTTGAAAATACCCATTCCTAAAAAAGGGACTAGCGTACCATTTTTTAATTTTTCTACTATATTTTCCATTAATTATCCTATAGTAATATTTAATAACTTATATGCAAATAGTGTTCCTCTTCCTATTTGTTTTAATATGCAGTTTGTTTTATTATTTATATTTAAATTGTGTTAAAATAGTATATGTAATAGTTCTAGGAGTTAAATATGAAGAAGAGTGTTATTGTTATTTTATTTTTATTGTTATCAGTCACTAGTTTTTGGGCAGATAATTTACGAGTTGAGTTAAAAGAGTTATCAAATAGTTTATCAAGTTATAAAATTATTGATGTAAGAAAAAATAGTGATTTTTTAGAGAGTCATATAAAAGGGGCTTTAAATCTTCCCTCAAATTTAACATATGAAAATAAGTCACTTAATGGACAAATTACAGCACCTGGTAAAATGCAAGAGATACTAAGAAATTTGGGTTTAAATGTATTAGATAAGATTGTAGTTTATGATGATGGAACTTTTTTTGATGCTTCTAGAGTTTTTTGGACACTTGAGGTTTATGGATTTAAAAATGTAAAACTTCTAAATGGTGGCTTTGATTTTTGGAAAGAACTAGGATTTAATACATCATCTGATCTACTAGAAGTTGAAAAAAGTGATTATATTGCCTCTTTGGATAATAAAAAGCTTGCTACAAAGTTTTCTACTCAAATTGCCATAAGAAGTAAGTCAAGTACAATAATTGATGCTAGGGATTATAATTCATATGTTGGAAAAGAGTCTGCTGCTAAAAGATTTGGTCATATTCCAGAAGCGATAAATCTTCCTGCAATAAATAACATAAAAAAAGATTTATTTAAGGCCACATTAAAAGATATAAATGAACTTAAAGAGATTTATAAAGATGTTGATAAGAATAAAAAAGTAGTTCTTTATTGCTCTATTGGGAAAATAGCTACAACTAATTATTTTGCTTTAAGAGAGTTGGGTTACGATGTTGCAAATTATGATGCTTCTTGGAAAGAGTGGGGAAATGATATTACTCTTCCAATTGTAAATTTATCTAAAAAAGATTAGTTTTATGTGGAGTAAATTTAGTATAAAAATACAGCTTATTATTTTTATGTCTTTGATTGTAATTGCAGTTGAAGCGGCTACTTTGTTTTTTGTATTAAATATACAAAAAGAGGAGAATAATAAAAATGCGATAATTGAAGCAAAAGCTATTACTAAATCTTTAAATAATGATTTATTAAAATATTTATTAAATCCAAGTGCTGATATGCTTTCTGATATTACATTTAGATTATCAGCATTTGAAAAAATCAAAGGAATGATTTTATTTGATGAATCAAATAAAGCAATTTACAAATATGGGGAGATAAAAAATAGCTTTCAAAAACTTGAAAAAGATATATTTTTTGATAGTGATGAGCTTTTAATTAGAACTCCTCTTGTTGCTGATGGCTATAGTTTTGGTAATACTTTATTAGATATAGATTTAACATCTTTTAAAATAAAACAGGAGCAAATTACATTTGCTATTTTAATAATATTCCCTTTTGCTCTTCTTTTTGGCCTATTTTTAAGCCTATTTTTAAGTAGAAGTTATACTAAACCATTTCTTACTTTAATAAACTCAATGAGAAAAAGTGACCCTGTAAAAGATAATATAATAAAAGTAGAAACTGAAGCAAATAATGAAATCAAAGAGTTATTTACAGGATTTAATGATTTAATGACTCAAATCTCATCTTCAACAAAACAGTTACATTTTCAAGCAACTCATGATCAATTAACAAATATTTATAATAGATATTTTATAGAAAATGAGATACAAAATGCACTTAAAAGCTCTAATAAAGAGGGATATAATTTAATTTATATTGATTTAGATCAGTTTAAACTTATCAATGATTCAGCAGGTTACGAAGTTGGTGATAAACTTTTAAAAATGCTTGTAATTCATTATCAAGCGATACTTCCAAAAGATTCTATTTTTGCTAGAATTGATGGTGATGAATTTATGGTTTTACTTAAAAGTAATAGTTTTGAAGAGGCAAAAACTTTTTTAAATAATAGTTTACAAAGATTAAGTGATTTTAGATTTTCAAATAAAAGTGAGACTTTTTCAATCTCCGCATCAATGTCATTGATTCATTTTAAAGCTTTCCAATTTACATTAAAAGAGCTTTTGAAAGCTAGTTCTAGTTCACTTTATAGTGCAAAATCAAAAGGTAGAAATAAATCTCATATTTACGATGCTAATGATGAAAATATAAAAAGGTTCTCAATAGAACTTGATACTGCAAAATATATTAAAGAGGCTTTAGGTAGTGGACCTTCAAGATTTGAACTTTTTGCTCAAGATATTGTTCCTTTACAATATAAAAGTGACAAAATAGGATATGAAATATTGATTCGTATGTGGGATAAAGATAATAACTTTATCTCTCCTGCTGATTTTCTTCCTACTGCTGAGAGATACCAACTAATGGCAGATATTGATATATATGTTTTATGGACTTATCTTGAAATGGTTACACAAAATAAAGAGCATATAGAGAAACTTCATTGTGCACATATAAATCTAGCAGGTTCAAGTTTAAATAATATTGATTTTCAAAATAAAGTAAAAGAGGCAATTGAATATTTTGATTTTCCTTGGGAAAAATTAGAGTTAGAGATTACAGAGAGTTCTGCAATTGGGAGTTTTAATACAGCCAATGAGTTTATCTCTTGGATAAAAAGTAAAAAAATAGGGCTTGCTTTAGATGATTTTGGTACAGGAATGGCATCTTTTGAATATCTAAAAAATATGCCTTTTGATGTTGTTAAAATTGATGGAAGTTTTGTAAAAGATATGCATATAGATCCAACTGATAAAGCGGTTATAAAATATATTCAAGAAATAGCCTCACTAAAAAATCAAGAAACAGTTGCTGAATATGTTGAGACAAAAGAGGATGTTGAGGAGTTAACAAAAATTGGAGTTACTTACGGACAAGGATATTATCTTGGAAAGCCAAGAGCTTTAAGCTCTTGGCTTGAAGAGTAATAAAGAGTTTCTATCCGTGACAACCAACACCTGTATATGATTGGTAAACTTTATTCAGTTCAACTCTTATTCTCTCCATATTAAAACCAAGTAGTAAATCTTGGGGCATATCAATATGATAAATAGCCCCATCTTTACCGATTAGAAATAGAGCTTTAGTTAAACAGTTTTTAAACTTACCACTAACTATTTTTGTTCCATACATCTCACCAAACTCATCATTTATATCAAAAACAGGAATTATTTTTTTGAATTTATAGTTTAGCTCTATTTTTTCATTAAAGAAAATAT
>CAKZOX010000184.1 GCA_937138295.1 uncultured Campylobacteraceae bacterium | reverse complement strand
TTTATTTGCAGTAGCAATTCTTGAAGAAGATATTACAGCAGTTGCTATATTCTTATCAAAATCTTTTATTAATGGTATTAAATTTTGAATATGTGAATATCCTATAAAGTGTTGACAGATTACTGTCAATTTAATTATCTAACTATAGAAGACTATAATTATTCTATGAGTAGGTATTTTAATAATTTACTTTAACTAAAAACAAATAATTATAAATGTAAAAAGAGCCAATCATGTTTTTCAAAAGTATTCATAATAATTTATTTATCCTAATTTGATATTTAGATATTGTATAAAACAAAAGACTAACACATTACTCATTTTTATGATTCAACATTATATTAATTAAAGAAGTACCAAATTGCTTTTTTGCTACAATTTTAAAATATAAATGGGAAAAGAGAAATAGTGTCAAAATATAATAACCTTCTTGAAAAACTACGAAAAGAAATACAAACAATTGAATCTATTAAAAAAAAGAAAAAATGGAAAACACATCAAAAAATTATGATTGATTTTATCTTTGGTAGTAATGAAAAAGCCATTTTTGAAAAAAATGGACATGAAATAGTCTTATCAAGAGGTGATGAGAATAAAGGTTTTATGCATATTTTATTAAGACATTATAAAAGTAGTGATTTAGAAACAATTGATATTATAAATATCTTTGAAATATATTTTAGAGGAATAAAATTAGAAAACGATGGGGTTTCAAATCAGCATTTGATTGTTTATATGAAACTAGGAAATCAAAAAGAATTTAGATTAGTACTCAACCCTGTGGCTGATTTTTCGTGGATTATAACTGCATATAGAAAAAATTAGTGGGAATGGACAAGTACAGTATTCAACCATCTAGGGCTTACTAAACGCTCTGCAATGCCATCATTCCTCGCCAATAGAGATTGGGATCTCAATCAAATCAAGTTGTTACTTAATTCTTATCAAATCCTTTTTCTATTGGAAGTATCACATTTATTTAATTAATATTAGATTAAAATATAATTTTATTAAACAAAAATATTTTTATTCCAAGTTTTTTTGACTATAAATTTTCATACTTGGAAATTCTAAAGCACATAACTTAGCATTAGAATCGATATCAACTAAATCACCAACAAAACAAATTTTAGAGTTTTGCTTTATTTTTTCAATATTTTACACATTTATAAATAGTATCTTTTGTTAGGTAAAGTTTGATATTTTCTGTAATATTTTTTAGATTATAACATGACACATTTATATTTGTAAATAAAAAGTAAAAAAATAAATCAATTTTATAGTAGTTTCTTATTGGCGACCCCAGCAAGATTCGAACTTACGTCTACAGGAGGAAATCCTGTCGTCCTTGGCCACTAGACGACGGGGTCATTAAAAAGGTTGTAATTATAGTTTAGCTTCATTTTATTTATGCTTAAAAAAATAATAAAAGAGTTTAATTAAACTCTTTTATTAGAAATCAGTAACTGTGATATCCTCATCTATATAAACTGTTACATTATCATTTGTCCAAACATCAAAGGTATCTCCATCATCTGTTGTTACTTTTTCATCTGATTTCTCCCATGCTGTATCTCCTGATTCATTTGTTAATCCTATCTCATCTCCTGAATCTCCTATTATCTCTAGGATATTATCATCATCTGTTATTCTTATTACATCTTCTACATCTAATGTTGAGCTATCTATTTGATTATTATTCTCTATATTTACTTTTTCTATATTTTGAGCTATTAGGCTATCAAAATCCAAGATTGACTCTTCTTGCACTACTAGGGTATCACTACCCTCTCCGCCATCAACTTCAATATCAATATCAAAAGTAATTTCATCATCACTTGAACCATAAGTTCTAACACCATCAACAGATGTATTAAGAGCTGAAATCGACTCTAAGGCTGAACTATCAATTTGAGTATCACTTTCAAGAGTAAGTGTAGCATCACCTGAAACATCAGTTTGAACTGTATATGTTCCATCACTATTTGCTGTTAGTTCATTGCCTAAACTATCTTTCAAGCTTGCACCACTTGGAATATTGCTTATAGTTATATCTTCATTTTCAGGTAAAGTACTATTAAATCCAATCTCATAACTATAAGTTGTATTTGTGCTTGTACTAGAACTACCAATATCAAAAGCATTTGAATCCCCAATAAAAGAGCCATCTTTAAACTTAATATTTTCAAAACCTATAATTCTATTTTGTAAAGATGAATCTGAGTCATATTGAGCTTTTGTATAGTTATTTAAAATTATTGAATCTGTACCATTTCCACCATAAATTTTATCCCATACTTTTCCATCTACTTGAATAATATCATCACCATTACCTAATTCAATAGTTTTACATACATTTCCACCTATTATTACAATGTCATTATCAAAACCTGTGTCAATTGATTTATTTGTATTTCCACCTATTTCTAATCGGTCATCTCCACTACCTGTATAAATAGCTTTGTTACTATCATTTCCAATTGAAATTTCATCATTTCCATCGCCTGCATCTATTTCATCATTTGAATTATTTCCAATTGTTAGCTTATCATCTCCATCACCTAAGTTAATATCTTTATTTGCATCTCCACCAATAATAATCTCATCATCACCAGAACCTGCATCAATAATTTTATTTGCATTTTTTCCTATTATTAACTTATCATCTCCACCCTCTAAATAAACCTCTTTATTTGCACTTTTGTCTATTTGTAAAGAGTCATCTCCCTCACCTGTATTTACTAGTTTATTTGTATTTCCTGTTATATGAATAGTGTCATCGCCATTATAAGTTTTAACCTCTTTGTTAGTATCTCCATTTACATATAATTCATCATCATTTTGTGTTAATTTTATATCTGAATTTACACTTCCATTATAACTATTGCTAGCATTTGATATATCACCTACTCCACTCCAAGCAGTTGATGATGTACCACTTACAACTTCATCACCTATAGTTATATCTACATTAGAAGTAGTTGTTTCACTTAGATTTACATTCATAATCAAGTTCATTGTTGTAGTATCACCATCACTATCAGCAACTGTTACTTCAAATCTATCCACATAATCTTGAGATATACTAGAAACAGTATTATATGTATAGTTTCCACTATCAAAATCAAATGTTAATTTTCCACCCACATTTGTTGTTATTCCATCACTTGGGAAACTATTTTTAGTATATGAAACTCCATCTACTAAAATAGAAACTATTTCACCCTCTCCATCGCTTCCATAATCAATATTATCAGCAATTGTTCCCTCAATAGTATTTACTACAGGTGTTATGGTTTTACCTAGTTCTGTAACATCTTTTACTACCATAGTATTTACTTTAACACTAGAATCAGCACCTGTTGCTAAATCTTCCAAATACTTAGTATTTGATATTCCAGTACCAATTCCAATTACATTTAACTCATCTAAATTTGTGTTTACAAAACTATTCCAATCATCTAAATATGTAGAGTCTAGCCAACCACTCTCAGCATCTTGTCCAACATTTCCTCTTACATCTCTACCCTCTGTATTCTCTTTTGTAGGTGTTCCATCTGATATAAAGAAACCTACTGTTTTATCAGCATCTGGCTGTGTAAAATTAGTATATGTTTTATAAATAGCATCTTCATAGTTTGTCCATCCACTTGCACTTAAGTTATTTATAGTATCAATTGCAGCACTAGCACTCATCCAAGCACTTGTAGCTCCCGATGAAGAGAATGTTGTAAGTTTGATATTTACATCACCTAAATTATCATAAGCATTTATCATCTCTTCAATTGCATCTTTTGCGATACTTAATCTTGATTGAGTTCCAGCTTGTGAATTATCTCCATCCCAATTCATACTTCCTGATAAATCTAATACCATTACAATATTTGTATTTTGGCTAACACTTGCTATTTGTTCAACTTGTATAGTTTCTGTTTCATCAATAGCAATTGGAGTACTATTTATCTCAGTATACTCTACTTTTGTAGAAGAGCTTTTATTAGAATCATTACTATCCTCAGTTGATGTTACACTTGCAAGTAATTCAAAGTTTTGTGAAGCAGTATCTGGCAATTTCATAGTAATATTTCCAGCATTTATTTGCTCTTGCGTTAAAGAAATTTCTCCATTTACAGCTGTTATTTCTACCGAGTTTGCTAAAATAGTAGCTTCACTTGGTATTCCTTTTAAAGTAACATTTCCTAAAGATTCACTTCCATCTATATCTGTTAGTGAAGTTTCTATATCTATTGGATAATCATAAATTCCCTCAGCATGAGAAACAGTTCCAATTGCCATAGTTATAATAGGAGCATCAGAAACAGCTTCGATATTTACAGTTGTTGTATAGCTATTATTACTAAATGAGTATCCATCGCCTACTCTAAACTCAAAACTTCCAGCTTCATCACTATTTGAATTTGGAACAAACACTAAGTTTCCTAAATCCATATCTGAAACATTTACAATATCACCTGCTTCTAAAATAACAGAACCATCTATTGTATTTGGATTATCTTGTCCAAGAAGTTTTAGTGTTCCATTTTCAGGTAATGATGATAATTTAATAGAGATAAAACTATCACCATCATTATCATTAAATGTACCAAAATCATGTCTATTTAAAACTAATGTACTATCTTCAGTAGCTGTTACACTATCATCTGTTGAAGTGGCTGCACTATTTAATAAAACATCAACAACACTATCACTTGTACTTACACTTGCTGTATCACCATTTGAATCTGTTGAGATTGCTTTTGCACTTAAAGTAAAGGTATCAGCACTTTCAGGAATATACATTTTTATATCTGATAGATTTAAAGATGTATCATTTGTATTAAATATCCAAGTTCCATTATCTCCTGCTTCCCCAAGTGATAAAGTAGCACCTGTTGGTAATCCACTTAACTCTATTGATAAAGTTTCACTTCCATCTATATCTGTTAATTGTGCTGATAAATCAACATTGTATTCAATCATACTCTCTAAAGGTGACATATATTCATCACTAATACCTGAAATAGTGTTTCCATTATTATCTTTAAAAGTTAATGCTTGAGTTCCATCTAAACCTGAAAGTTCAAAACTATGAGTAACATCACTTGTAGTAGAAGCATCAAGAATTCCAACTAAAGTATCTCCTAAATAAACATTTACAATCTCATCTCCGCTGTAATTAAATGATAAACTATAATCAACTCCCTCTATTGTAGTTACATTAGAGTTATCACCATTTACAATTGTATTTGTTTCGCCATCAATAACTATATTTGAGTTATCTCTACTAACATCTAAAGATAGATTTATAGGAGCATCAGCAACTGCTTCAATATTTATAGTTGTAGTTGATGTTTCACTCCAATCACTACCATCACTTACTTTAAAATCAAAACTAGAATTAGCATCACTATTTGATGTTGGATTAAATACTAAATTGCCAGAATTTATATCCGCTACTGAGATTTCAGTGCCAGCACTTATTGCAACTCCATTTAATAATAATATCCCATTTGTAGGAAGTGACTCTATTTTTATATCACTCATAGAGTCATTCTCTATATCACTATAGTCTCCAAAATCATTTATTGATAGAGTAATTGCTGTATCTTCATTTGTAGAGATTAAATCGTCACTTGTAGTTGGTTTACTATTTATTACATAATCAGCCGTATCAGAATTTGTTGCTCTATTTCCTGCTAAATCTGTAACTTCTACATTTGTAGTAATAGTACCCGCATCCATATTACTAATATCAACTGAAGTTGAATACTCAAGGTTATTATCAACTATTGCTGTTACTGTTTTACTATTTCCATTTGTATCTTGAATAGTAATATCAACTGTTTGACCTGCTTCAACATCAGTTACACTTCAAGTAATATTTAAAAGAGAAGATGATGAACTTGGAATAAGTGAACTATCTCCAATAAAAGTTCCATCACCAAAAGATATTGCATCAATATTATTTATAGTCATTGACATATTATCAGGTCCTGTAATTTGACCACTTAATACACCATTATTATCATTTAAAGCATCAAAATTATAATCACTTTGATTTCCAGGTAATATAATTACATCATCTCCATCTTGAACATTAATATTTACATTTTGTCCTGGATTTGTTTCAAATACAATTGTATTATCTCCACTACCTAAGTTAATAGTTGCATTTTGTGAATTTTGAGTGATAACAAAAGTTTCATCACTATCACCATTTATATTCCATGTTGTATTATTTACATTTTTATAAACTAAATTTCCAGCATCGTGGTTATTACCATTTTGACCAGCTAGTGCCTCTTCTAAACTATTATAATTTTGATTATTTGCATTTCTTCCACCATTGGCATCATAATCTAAACTAATATCTGATGTTGTTATAGAAGTATTTACTTCAATATATGCTTCTTCATCTAAATCATTTACATTAATAGTAACAGGTATTGTTGATGTTGTACCATCTGCACTTGTGGCAGTTGCTGTAAAACTATAGCTTGGAGTTGTCTCATAATCAATATCACCATTTGTATAGATTTTACCATCAGAATCAACTCTAAATGGAATATCATTTGGAATAGAATAAGTTATAACATCACCATCTATATCACTAGCACTTAAAGTAACACCTGTATAAGTACCCGAATCTACATTTTCATTTATTATATTTTCAGCACTATCACTATCAATTACTTGTGTTATTACATCATTTACAGAATCTACATT
>CAKZOX010000183.1 GCA_937138295.1 uncultured Campylobacteraceae bacterium | reverse complement strand
AACCTTTCATGATTCATCCTATTATAGGGATATATAATAATTGTATAAGCTTCTCCTACATCATGTTTGAATACAAATCCGCAATCCTCATTTACGGCCACGGAGTTACTGAATAACCCTGTTATCTGAAAGACTTCAAATGTATTTCCTGTAAGATCACCAAACTCATCCTTGTATTCATAGGTTTCCCATTGTGCATAAGAAGCCATTGATGATAATAATACTAATATTAATAATAAATTTTTCATATTGTTTTTTAATTTAACTACTTGTTTTGTTTTGCTATAAGGTATGCTATATACCGGTCTCTGTCAAAGTTGTCCCAGAATTTAATCCAGTCTGCTATATTTGTCATATTGATATTGTTAAGAAGAGAAGAGAGGACATAGTGAACAGAAGAGATTATTCTGCGTAAGCATGCTCGTATGCAGATGTTGAAATCTGAACAACGTCAGCAAATCTTTTAGCATTGTAACCTTTCCATGGTAAACCCATCTTAGTTCTACCCTCATTATTAATTTGTGCTATAATGAAAACCTTTTGGTCAAAGTTATTTATGAACTCTGACTCTACGGTATATTCTTTACCTTTGACAATCTCTGCTCCTGGCGGTAGCTTCTTGTCATCTATACATACTACTCTCATTGTATTTCTACTGTTAGTTTATTTTCTGATAAAGCCATCTGTATTATTTCTAAGTCTTCATAAGCACCTGACTTTATCTTACACTTACCTTTACTGTTTGCAATCTGAGCACACTGTTCTGCTTGTATAATTGTATGGTCACATATACTAATTAGGTTATGTATAACCCAATCAAATGTGTTATCATTATCATTATATAGAACTAAACTTCTTGTGTTCAGTTCTCTTATTAATTCATCAATGTCTTGTTGTTCATTTGTTTCACTCATACCTTATGATTTATAATTTTATTCTCATCAAATGCCTTTAATGCATTATGCACCCACTTCTGATCTACTGTATTAGCATAGCAAAGTATATGACATGTTGCAACCTTATGAGGAGATAGTCTTAGTAGTCTACCTATTCTTTGTGCAGTCTTACGTTCATTACCATATGCATGCATAATGATACCTTGTTCTAAGTTAGGTATAGATACACCCTCACTTAACTGAAGCACACATGATAAGTTGTCCATTCTACCATCACCAAATAACTCAAGGTTATAATCAGATTGACTATTACCGCTGTGATAGCTATATGAACATACTCTATCTGCCTGAGCTTGCGTGTTTGCAAATACTATAGTCTTTCTTGTAGCATTCTTTAGTAAAGACTTTACATATAATTCTTTAGTATTATACTCCATCAATGCTCTCATTCTCATTATAGCGGCAAACTGTTGTTGCTTTGAAGTAACAGCTGCGTTATACCTTTGATTGCAATAATCATAATCCTTCTGCTCTGATGTAAACCAATGACCACCTTTCTTATTCTTCTTCTTAAGAGAAGGGACGCCTGATAGGCTAAGGTTATGTATAACAATCTTGTAGTCATTAAGTATTTTGCTATCAGTAGCCTGGTCTACGGTAAAGCTATATACTATAGGGCAATACTTCTGCACCATATTATATTTCTCTGACCCTTTGTTAACAGGTGGTGTACCGGTTAAACCTAGAATCATTCCCTTGTAATTCTTAAGGAACTCTTCATGTGAGAATAATAGATTGTGACACTCATCTAAATAAACTAAATTATAATTATTTGGATTAAGCTTGTGTATAGATCTATAGTTGACAAATTCTATTTGTTGTTCAATGACTTCTAAATCTATTTCATAATGCTCATCTGATAAATCTTTGAACTGATCTATCATCTTCTTCATCTCATCATTCCATGAATCTATTACAGCATTCTTTGGTACTACAACTAAATACCTGCATACTGGATGATAATTCTTTATAAGATGTTGTAACGCTATTCTAGTTTTACCAACACCCATAGATATACCTAGACCACAACGCTTATGCTTGGTTGTTATATCTAATGCTTCTTTTTGTATTACTTCTCTATTCATTTCTTGAAATACTAAATCCTAATTCTTTTGCTTCTTCTGGATGTGTCTCAATCCACATATGGCATTTTCTACACACGGGCAGCCATGTACTTGTATCAAGAAGATACTTTCCACGGCCTTTCATGTGATGCACATCCGTTGTTTTTAGAGTACAACAATGTAGTTTAGCATGGCAGATCTCCTTATCAGTTAAGAAGTCTCTTCTTATCTTGCTATACTCTAAGTTTAAACGTGCTTGTTTATCTGAAACTTTTTTCATTTTAACTCTAAAAAGTTTTTAGGTAGCAAACCTACTGACATAAACTTTAGTATTACATCCTCATAGTATATGCCCATTTTCTTAAGTGATAACTTGTTATCATACTCAGGAAGATAATCCGTAACAGGAACATCAAGAACTGCTTGTAAGAATGATGTCTTGTCAAACCATTTAACAAGATATGCATTAACTCTCTTGTTTGAAATAGTTTGCTTCCATTCATTCAGTACTTGCTGACCTCTCTTCCATACCTTTATGATACGTCTCTTCTTATCCCAGTGCATCTTATTTACTTCTTCCTTGCTGTACATATTAAGACCATGTAAAACACGCTTAAAAGCAAAATGCTGTGCTGGGTTTAACTTTGTGTAATCTAATCTCTGATATAGATCACGTTCTATTACTGTTTGATACTCATCCAATATACCTAAGTATGTATAACGGCTTTCTCTTTTCTTTAATAATTGAATATTCTTTTGTGTGTTTAAGATTTCTCTTTGGCTTTGTGATAACATATTTGTTTACTTAAAAAGGGTGGCTGTTACACCACCCTTAAATTATAAAATAAAGTTTAAACTATTATAGTTCAAACTCCTCTTCTTCTTCTTCAAACTCATTTTCAAGTTCATCATCCATGTCTTCATCCATTTCATCAGATACTTCTTCGGCTTCATCCTCTTCTGTTACTCCAGGAGCAGATGAAAAGTCTGGCTCAAATGAGTCAGAGTTAGCAAGTTCTTCAGGTGTTGTTGACTTTGCTGTTCTAATAGCATCACCATTAGCATGTGGAATGAAGTTATCCTCATCCTGTCCTGATGGATCCCAATAAGTTTCACGATAAATTGGCTCACCATCTGCAGTACAGCAAATAATACCACCATCTCCTGCACGCTTTAGCCCACGCTCTGGGTCTAAACTTGATAATGGAGTTACTGTTTCAAATACAACTATTCTACCAGGAAGCTTAGAATTCTTCTTATACTTCTGTGCTTTGAGGTCATCAATGTTACCTCTTAATAAGGCTGTTCTTGTTTTATTGTTAAGCCAGCCGCGCTTAACTTCACTTGATTCTTGCTTTAATACAATGTATCCTATCTCAGGATTTCTTGATTGTCTGATTATGTTTCCGTTAGAATCAGGGGTAATTGTTACTGTGTTAGACATAGTAAGTTAGTTTTAAAAATTAATAAAAAAATTGTTGTGTTGACTATACGTCATCTGGATGGAAGTACGTGTCTTCCAGCTTGTCTTGATCATCTTCATCAAAGAGATCATTATATTCCTTTTCTATATCTTCTTTAGCAGCTCTTGCTGAAGCCTTTGAGAATTGATTGTAAAAAGGATCTGTGTATTCTTTTGTATAAGGTGTACTAATTCCGTTTAGTTCAAGGATATCATAGTCTTCTAGTTCAAGGTAAGCTTCTACCGAGCACTCTATGATTCTCCCACATGGTAACTGTACAATCATCTGATTAGATTCTAATCAAATTTATATAATAATTAGTTACAATGTTATAAAACTATTATGTTTGTTACACTTTTTTGCATGATTTACTGCAGTACTATAGCTAACTGTCTATTTTCTCATCTCTTGTTTTTATTTCTTTAGTATAGTTTTCTTTTATATACTGCATTGCAGTGTGGTCACTTGTAGTCACATCCTCTGGGACTTCACCATCTGTGAACTTATACTTTTTATTCATGTCTTCCCAAAAGTCAGAAGAATTTCTTTTTAAAAAGTAATTGATTCCTACATGTGTTGTGTATTCCTTATCTAATAACTCAGGACTTATTCGCGCCATAGTATGGTATATGTTTAAGAGTTGTTGGTTTTAGTTCTAGGTTATCTATTAGAACAGGGTCATTTTTAAACTTTATCTCTCTACTCTCAACGTCATTATCAAAGTTTGTAATAGTAAGAAAGTCTACATACATAACCCTATGGTATGGACGGTTAATCCTACCCATCTCATTACGATTCTTGTCAGATATACGCCCAAATATATAACCATCTTTTTCTAAGCCATATTCTTTTAACTGACTCAATGAAGGGTTTCCACGATCACTGTAGTTTTTATAATGAAACTTTACAACGTCACCTATATTTCTAGGTTTGACTTTAGTTTCTGATAATGCTAGATCTAGTATATACTTAGTCTCATCATGTATTCCATATGACATTAGTACTGACACTATAGCATCTAGGTTTATGTTAGGCTTTAGTACTTTGTCTTTAAGTAATACTTTGCCGCAATCTTGTGATAATAATATTGTATCCATTGTATTTAATATTTGCGCTTAATAATTAATTTGCAATAGGGGTGCTTGGCACACCCCATACTGCAGGTCATCACTCATCAACCAATACTCTTTAGTTTAAATGTATCGTTACAACTTAATACATCAGCAAGACCAGAAGGTTTAATTGAACACTTAAGTTCATACCTATGATGATCCAATAACTTTTCCTTAGAAATGGACGCTTCATGAATAAATTCTTCTTGGTTTTCCTTTATGAGTTCACTTATTATTTTATGATTTATTCTAGCTTGTTTAATAACACTAATGTTTATTCTATTACTTGAATAGAATTCATAGCAGTCTAAATAATCTGTTGTAGAAGAAACATAACTCCAACCAAAATCACTGATGTAAAATTGTATTGTAATGTTACGATCATGTTCATCCTTATAGCTATAGTCAAATGAGTATGATATTGATTCATTATGCGGAATATTACTTACTGCAATAATATTATGCATCATCTTGTCAATCCATCCTGTGCCATACCTATTTGTTTGAACTGATATGCTATTTAAATCTTTACTCAGGTCACGGTGACATGCTATAGTATTGTTCCAATAGTGATTAAGAGATGATAACTTCTTACCTTTTATCTTATCACAATCAGTTATGACTATACTACAAGCATGTCCCCTAAATAACCTGTCCTTGTCTATGCTACTTACTAACATTTATTTCTTGGTACTCGGCTTGCCCGTATGCATCACAGCTTACGTGTCCTGTACCACAACTTACAAACGTTGCAGCAATAGTTATTAATCCCATTATTGCAAATGCAACTAAGATCTCTTTTCCTTGAATTTTTTTTTCTAAAGTGTTCATACTTAATTAATTAAAAGATTTAACATATGCAAGAAAGCTAATGCTCTCCATATTTCTAATATATACTAGCTCTGCATCTAAAGCTAGCTCCAGCAAGTTGGGTGACTGATTCAACGCATCCTTTATCTCATCTTCTGCTAGATAGTATACGTTGTCAGGCATTGTAAATGTTTCACCATATTGGTTTATCATTGTGTCTCCTGACTTAATATAAACCTCTTTGTTAAATCTAACAAAGCTTTCTGTTTCTAATAATTGTATATTCATGTTATTTGGTTTGGTAATAATTAGACTGTATTCTTTTTAATTCCTTTATCTGATTTTTAGTTGCACGAAGTAATTCCATTATTACATGTAAGCAATAATAAAATACTACAGTTGATACCAATGATATCCATGATATCAATAGTACATCAGGTCTACTGTTAAGTGCTCCGTATATTAATAGGATAATAGATAGTATCAGCATTGCCATCAATGCAACCACAGTTACATAGAATGGTCTTTTTAATTTTTTCATCTCTCTCATGGCTTGATGTTTATTATAGGTAAAAACATTAAGCTCCAAAAGCTTCCGAATATTAACCCCGTGTCAGAAACAACAGAGTTACTGCATAATAATGTTGTGAAGAGAGTGGACATAGTGACCACCCACACATAAAGTAAAAGGTTTTTCATTTGATTTTTTTTAATGAGTGAATTAAATAATGTTTGTTAGGCACAAACATCAAAGCCTTTTAGTACTCATACGAGTCATCAATTTCTTCATTGATTTCTTCATCAAGGAATCTATCCATAATACTATCTCTAGTTCTTGTGGTAGCCTTACCTGTTTTGATCAATGATTCATAATGAGATATAATCTCACCGACACTATACCCTGGAATAATTTTTCCATCTATGAGGTTAGTGAATTTGCTTTTGGTCTTTTTTAGTGCTTGTTCTTTAGTCATAATTAAAAGTTTCCTGGTGCTACTTGTAATACACGTAGACCTAATGATCTCCACATATCAACAACTTGATTACGGTCATCAATAACATACTTAACATCATACTTAGGTCTGATATGATCCATATAAATCTCAGACTTAATGATGTTATCTTTTATGTTATCACCCGCTTTCCTAATAAAGAATTC
>CAKZOX010000182.1 GCA_937138295.1 uncultured Campylobacteraceae bacterium | reverse complement strand
CAATTGCAACTTCTTTTGAGGGCAATGCCGAAGTTGCTGTACCTCCCGCTGTGTCATAAGAGTCAGCTAGGAAGCTTTTACAAAAAGCATGATTAAAATAAGCCATAATTTGTTGTTTAAAATATAAATAAAAAATGTGTAACGTTGTGTTACATTATAATATACAAAATTTTTAATTAACTACAAACTAATTAATTAGATCTTTCAGCAGCTTGCTGTTCTCTATTCATTTGGTTATAGTTATCTATGTCACCCGCAATAATAGCAGCTGCTTCATCAAGTATAAGTTCTACAATATCATCCTTAAATTCTGATTCAACATCAGCCGCTGCAACAATACCTGTATATGGGTTAACTACACCTGTAAACTCTATATAAGCAGGTCTCCTATAATAGGTAAGTATTGGATCTACTATATCAAAATCCTTCTTTCTATAGATACGTATCTTATTATCTAGTATTGTACAAAATGTCTCACCCCATTCAAAACTTGGATTTCTTAAAGGGTCTCTTAATATTAAGTTTACATTTGCTTCTTCAGCTAAATATACTTGCATAGGTCTTGGGTCAGGACAACACTCATCTTTTGAAAAAGCGGTTACCTTTTTATACTCCATATAATCATCAATAGGAAAATTAGTAGTTTCAAAATAAGTATCCGTTTGTGTACCTGTTAAGACAAGTTCTCTAAGCAAGACTTGCATGTCATCAATTCTTCTCTTAGAGAACTCATCACCTTCTTTATAGACATTTCCTCCATGCAACTGTCTTCTAGACCACTCAACAGCAGCTTTATTAAAAGCTTCTATCACTTGCCAATTTTCTATATTATCATAGTCATTGCTAGATAACTTATTTAACCTCTGCTGAAGTTTAATCTTTAACGTTGCATTATTCATCTCTTATTTCCAATAAGGTTCAACTTTATCCATTAATGATTTTAATAAATCATCATGTTCTGGGTTCTTTAAGAATGTAACAACTTCTGCGGGAACTTTACCTAGTTTAACTCCGCTATCTAAAGTCTCAATCCATCCTGATGGTTTTGGTGTAATAAATCTATAAAACATAGAATCCTTTACTAATGCTCTAATTTTAAGATCTTCCATCTTAGATTTAGAAGCATTTAAAAAGTTTTCAGCAGCTCTCATTCTGTTAGACTCCGTCCCTTCACCAGAAATAAACATATCCATATTTTCATATATTATATCTTTTGGTGTGGACTTAGTATACTGAACACTATCTGCATCTACAACTTTTGCTACATACATTAATTTGTTTAAGTTTTTATCAAACATTTTTTCAAGCTCAACTAATGCTCTGTTGCGCATTTTTGTATACTCAGTTCTTGTAGAAATTGTCTCCTCTAACTGATCTAAATAAAACTTCTTTGGATTTGGAGAAGTCTTTGCCTCTTTTAATGATTTAGATATCATAGAAAATCCACCTGCTTCAATTGCGCATAGTTTAATTCTATCATACGGATCTTTTACAGGATCAAGATAAACAGGATCATTTCCGCAACGCATGCTTATTCTTGACCAAAACTTATCATTATCTGGTTTAAGCAATGTTACCTTATTCCAAAATTCTTTATCTTCAGGATCAATCATATTAGAAGCAAGTTCTCTTTCTAATTCAGAAACAATTCTCCTAATTTCTTTAATTTTTAACTCTCTATCACCAGGAGCTAAACGTTTTACTTCTGGAGCAAACTCATTAAGACCTGTTATAAATCTTTTTACTCCATTTAATTCTAAGCAAGCTAGGTTTTCTTCGTGCCATACACCTTCATGTAATGCCATACCATAATGCTCTAATCCCATATTTTGTCTGTCTTGATTAAAATAAGGGCGTACAGCAATAGTTTGGTTTTTCCCTTGCTGATACTTTTCTACAATTGTGTATTCTTCCATTTGTTTTTTGGTTTTTATAAATTATTAATTGTTACTCAAATATACATAATTATGTATTTTATTAATTAATATTTCTAATGCCGGTTTTCACCAGCAATAGTTGTTTGAGTAATTTATAAATCACTATATTTTCTTGCTTTCTCAACTGGTAAAGAAAGTTCTTTATCACTAACAGCGTCTTTCTTTAGTAATTTATCACTAAAAGATAATAAATTTCCTGAAAATCTAGCTGCAAGATAGTCATTATGTTTTTCTTTTAATGCTGAATAAAGTTCAATTTTTGCTTCAGCTGGAGATCCTACTTCAGGCTTATTGTAAAGAACAATAGAACTAAACATGTCAGCAGATCTGCTAAATCTTACCTTTTCTCTCCTTTCTATTTGTTCTTTTATTTCTTCTTTTAGACCTTTATAAGTTGAATAAAATTCTCTAATAACTACAAAGTCAAATGTACCATTACTGTTTACTTTCCAGTTTATTACATTTTGTCTATCAATATTAACTAAATAAGGTCTCATACCTAGCTCAAGCTCATCAGCAGCTGTTTCTACGTATTCAGCCTTCATATTATCAACTAAGATCCAAGTATAACCTTGTTTAACTAAATTAGTTGTAAGAGATTTTGCAAAGGTATTTATATCGTGCTTTAAATCAACAGTATTAAGTAGATCTAATATCTTTGTATTAGTGATATTAGTAGTATCTATTTCTTTTCTAAAAATGATATTTCTAATGCTGTTAACAGTTCTTCTAACATAGTTATCTATTGCACAATTATGTTTTCTTTGCTTATATTTAACTGTGTTTTCTTTAGGAAATTGCTCTAAATATTGTGCAGCCTCCGTAGTTCCTTGATATACTCTATCACAAAAGTTTATAATGTCCAAAGTATTTTCATATTCAATTTTTTTAGTATAGTTGCTATATATGAAAAACCCTGAGAAAAAAACCATTGCTAATAGAGGAATTAAAACTAAAATAATAAGTTTAGATCTAATACTAATATTGTTTAAAGAGTTCATATCTTATTCCTTCTCTTTCATTTGTTTATATAAATTAGAATATTTTTCTATTTCTTTTTCCGAGGCTTTTCTTCTACAAGAAATATATCCTTTAGTACCATCAAAAGAATCAA
>CAKZOX010000181.1 GCA_937138295.1 uncultured Campylobacteraceae bacterium | reverse complement strand
TAATAAAATTAGATGAGACTCAAATAAAAGCTCAATTAGACATACTAACATCTCAATATCAAGATGCTTTAGCTACTAAATCAAGATTAATATCACAAAAACTAGAAAAAGAAAACATTGAATTTCCTGATGAGTTAATAGATAATAATTTAAAAGTATCTCAAACTGATATTTTTAAAACAACTATGAAATTGAGGAATGATGAAAAAATAATTTTAGAGAATAGAATTGTTCAATTAAAACATCAAATAGATGGTTTAGGTTCATTAAGTAAAAGTAAATCTCAAAGATTAGATTCAATAAATGAAGAGATTGTTGAACTTAAAGAATTATATAAAGAACAACTTGTAGATAAAGTAAGAATTAGAGATTTGCAAAGAGAAAAAAGTACTATTGAAGGAGATATATCTAATACTAAATCTGAAATTGCAAAGTTAAATGAACAAATTAGTGAACTAAGAAATCAGCAATTATTAAGAGATAAAGAATTCACAAACGAAACACTTAACCAACTTGTTGAAGTTGAATCAAATCTTTCAGATTTAAAATCAAAAATATCTGCTACTAAAGATACTTTAAATAGAGTTAACATTTTATCACCATCTGATGGTATTGTTGTAGGTCTAAATGTTCATACTGAAGGTGCAATTATAAATCCTAGAGATAGAATATTAGAAATTGTTCCAAAAAATTCTAAATTAATTGTTACAGCTCAAGTTCAAACTATAGATATTGATAAAGTTGCGGTTGGTTTATTAGCAGATATTAGATTTTCAGCTTTTAATATTAATCAAGCACATGTCATAGAAGGTCAAGTGTGACATGTGTCAGCAGAGAGCTTTGTTGATGAAGCTACAGGTAATCCATACTATGAAGCAAAAATTGAAGTTACAAATGAAGGTATTGAAGATTTAAAGAAATTTAATTTTAATCTTGTTCCTGGAATGCCAGCTGAAGTAATGATTAAAAATGCGGATAGAACGGCTTTAAGTTATTTCGTTAAGCCATTTACAGATATGCTAAGTAGAGGTTTCAATGAGGAATAATAATGATAAGTAGATTAATTATATCAAGTTTTATTGTGATTTCAGGTTTTGCTCAAGATCTATCTTTGAGTAAAGCATATGAATTAATTTTATTAAATGAAAATTCATTAAAAGCTAATGAATACATTTTAAAATCAAAAGAAGAGGATATAGTTCAAGCAAAATCTAAATTGTATCCTCAAATTGAAGGTAAAATTTCTATTACTGAAAGTAAGAGAGAAATAAATAGAACTAATAGTGAAGAATTAGAAAGAAATAAGAATTATTCTATTTATATAAGTCAAGCTATTTTTCATCCAGAGTATTATGGATCAATTAATAAAAGTAAATATGCATTTGAATATGAAAAATTAGTTTTAGAGGAAAAAAAACAAAGAGTAACACTTGAAATGTTAGATATCTATTTAAATATTTTAAAGTTACTCCAAATCTGGCTGATGCAATTTGTTTTACTCTTTGGAGTTAAAAACAGAGAAAGTTAAAAATTCAAATTTTAGATTATCTTTAGCAAAAAAACAATTTGAAAATAATACTATAGATAAAATGACCTATTTAGAAGCTAATGTAAATCATAATCAAATGATAATTGATAAAAAAGTTGAGATGAATAATTACAAAATTACTAAAGAAAAATTAAAAAATATGTTGGATTTAAATGAATTTAAAAACTTTACATATACTTTAGGAAATCATTATGAATCATTTGATGAAAATATTTTTAAGAAAAACATAAAAGAATTATTGAAAAATAATATTCAATATAAAATGTCATTAATAAATATTAAATTATCTAAAAATGAAGTATTAAATTCTAAATATGAATATTATCCAAAAATAGATTTAAATTTATCATACACTAATTATGATCCAAATGATAATTTTGCAACAGATTATCAAAATGTCTCAACAGCATCATTAAATGTGAAAATTCCAATATTTTCTGGTGGATCTACAAATGCATCAGTGAAGAAAAATAAATTTATTTTAAAGTCTTATGAAGAAGAATTAACTAAAAACATAAAAAATATAGAAAATGAATTTAGACAGTCATTAATTAAATTGAAATCATTTAAAGAAAACTTTTATTTATATAAAGAGTCTATTGAATCTGCTGAATTGTATTTCAAAGCAATTCATGAAGCATATAAAAAAGGTTTAAAAAGTATAATAGATTTGAGTGACGCAAAAGTTAAACTAAATGAAACAAAATATGAGTTTTATAATAATTACTATAGTTACTTATTTGAATATTCTACATTGATGTATATTTTAGGTGAATTAAATCCAGAGCTAATAGACAAATTAGAGAAAAAAATATAATTAAAACATTTTTTAATTAATATCAAAAAAATAAATAAGGTTATTGTATAATAAATAATGAAAAATAATATGTTATTAACTCCATCTAGATTTAGCCCTTTTATTCTATTTTTTTTAGATTTATTTTTCATATTAACTGTTTCAAATTTCATTTTTGATTCATTATTTAATAGTATATGGATAGTTTTATTTGTTATGGTTTTATTTTCTTATGAAAAAATTTACACATTTAGATTTGATTTTTGGGTTGATTTAAAAAAGATTTTAAAATCAATAATAACTTCTTTTTTTATAGTTTCTACAATAATTTATTTTTCTAATTATGAAAAAAATTATTCTTATTTTGAAGTATTTAACTTTTTTATAATTTTATTAATATTATTCCCAATCTTTAAAAGGTATTCTAAAAAATTAATATTCAAAATTAATTTATTCAAACAAAATGTAAATGTTTTAGCATCTGAACCTCACAAAACTCAACTTTTAAAAGAAATAAATTCAAATTGGTATTTAGGTTTAAGAGTTACTAATAAAAGATATCAGATGGTTTTAATATCTTCAAAAAAGTATGATAAAGATAAATTAGAAAGTGTAATTAACAAATATTCTAAAAGAATTAAAGATGTTTTTATAATACCATACATTGATAGTATTGATTTTTCTAGTTCTAATATTATTGATTATTCAAATATTAAATTAAGTGCTATACACTTAGAAAATAAGTTATTAGATATTAAAAATATAATTATCAAATATTTATTTGAGAAAATACTAACAATTTTAATTTTACCCTTTGTATTAATCCTTCATATTTTTATTTCAATTCTAATAAAAAAAGACTCTGAAGGAAAAATATTTTTTAAACAAAAAAGACTTGGGAAAAATGGAAAAATATTTAGAGTTTATAAATATAGAACTATGTATGAAAATCAAGATGAAATACTAGATGAATATTTGAAAAATAATCCAGAAGAAATTGAATATTATAAAATATATCATAAATATAAAAATGATCCAAGAATTACAAAAATAGGTAGATTTTTAAGGAATAGTTCTCTAGATGAATTTCCTCAATTTTATAATGTATTACGTGGAGATATGAATCTTATTGGGCCTAGACCTTATATGATTAAAGAAGAAAAAGCTATGTCAAAATCTTATAAGAATATTATCCTAAAAGTTAGACCTGGTTTAACGGGATTATGGCAAGTAAGTGGAAGAAATGAATTGACTTTTAAAAGAAGATTAGAATTAGAAAAATGGTACATACAAAATTGGTCTTTATGGATGGATTTTGTAATCTTTATAAAGACTATTAAAGTAGTCTTACTTAAAATAGGCTCTAAATAATAAAAATTATAATTACTTAATTATAATTTAAAAGCAATAATACTATAATCTTTTAAATTATTTTAAAGGATTATATATGAAAGCTGCATTTTCACTTTTGGAAATCATCATTGGTATTTTAATAATAGGATTAATATCATCTTTTGCTATCCCAAAACTTATGGACACTAAAGATTTTGCTAATGCTACTACACTTAAAAGGGATATATTTTCTATTATCTCTTCTGCTCAAAGTTATAATTTAACTTCTCCTGAAACATTTAATATAAATAATGCAATTGAAATAAATGATAATATTTGGACAGTTGACAGTGAGGGTAACTTAACAGATAAGACTCAGTGTGTAAAAATTTCTTTTAATACAGATGAAATAACAGTAAGTCAACAAACTGAAACATCATTAGTTTGTGATAAGCTTTTTAAAACTATTTTTAAAGAAGATGAAACATCCAAGACATTTATATTGTAGTTACTCTTTTTTTCTAATTCTAAGAAATGAAGCAAATTTAGGAATACCATTTTTTGTAAAACTATAATATTTAAATGTAACAATATCTCCTATTTTTGGTGGATTTAGTTTTTCTTTTTTACTAAATCCTCCTCCTATGTTAAAAGTTTTATTTTTATAAATCACTTTTAGGCTTTTAAATTTACCTTTAGTGTTTAGATTTATTCCTATTACTTTTGCTTCATCATCATAAAATTTTTTCACTTTTAAATAATTTTCACTTCTACCTGTAAAGTAGTTTTGAGTGTAGTTTTTTAAAATCAAACCTTCACCTTTTTTATCTATGATTTCATTTAAATATGAGTCTAAATGTTTTTTGTTTTTTATATGTATTTGTTTGATTATTTTAAGATGTTTTGATGATGATATTTTTAAATACTCATTTAAAATATTTAATCTTTCAAATAAGTTACCTTTTTGATTTGGAACTTCAAAGATATTATATGAGATTTTCTCCCATTGTTTTGATGTATTTTTATCTAAAACTATACTTTGAATATTTTCAAAATCATCTCTTTTAGTCCAAAGTTCTCCATCTAATTCAAAGTTTGGTAAATCCTTTAAAAACCATATTGGAGCATTTATAATATTTCCATTTTTACTATATAAGTTTTTGCCATTCCAATAAGCTCTTATTCCGTCAAGTTTTTCACTCATTACCCAATTTGAAAAATTTTCTATATTTTCATCATATGTTTTAGCTTTTTGTAAATCTAAAGAAAATAAATTTGTAAGTAAAAGTAGTATAAACAGTATATAATTCAAACTTAAATAACCTTTTTTATTATAATTAAATTTATTATATGTAAATGTTTTTTAAATTGAGATTATTTATCATTAAATCATAATAATCTTTTGGCTAAAATAAAAACCCTTACAATCAAAATATTAAAGGAAGTCCATTGAATCAAAAAGTTTTAGACGAAAAAAGTAAAGAATTTTTATTAAATTCAATTAGAGATGTCAACGATTTTCCAAAACCTGGAATTGTCTTCAAAGATATTACAACATTATTAAACAACAATGAAGCATACAAGGTTTTAATGGATCATTTAGTTGATAGATACAAAGATGCAAATTTAGATTTTGTTGCAGGAATTGATTCAAGAGGTTTTATATTTGGTGCTGCTTTAGCTTATGCTTTAAATGTAGGATTTGTACCTATTAGAAAAAAAGGTAAATTACCATCAACAACTGTTTGTGAAAAATATGAATTAGAATATGGTTTTGATGAAATTGAATTACATTTAGATGCATTTAAATCAAAAGAAGGTGCAAGAGTACTAATGATTGACGATATTATAGTGACAGGTGGAACTGCAATAGCTGCTGCGAATTTAATTAAAAAATTAAATGTAGAGTTAGTTGAATCATGTTTTTTAATGGACATAGAGTTCTTAGGTGGTGCAAATAAATTAAGAGAAATTGCACCTGTATATTCGGTATTAAATATTTAAAAAAAGAGAAGATATTATGAGTGATTACATCCCAAAACCTAGTAAATTTGATCCAGATGAATTAGGTCAATTTGGTATTTTTGGTGGTCAGTATGTACCTGAAACATTAATGCCAGTTTTGAAAGAATTAGAAGAAGAATACAAAAAATATAGACATGACCCTGAATTTTGGGCTGAAGTAAATGATCTTTTAAGAGATTATGTAGGTAGAGAAAATCCTTTATACTATGCTAAAAACGTTAGTGAAGAAATTGGTGCAAAAGTTTATTTAAAAAGAGAAGACTTAAACCATACAGGTGCACATAAAGTAAATAACGTAATAGCTCAAGGTTTACTTGCAAAAAAACTTGGAAAAACAAAGATTATCGCTGAAACAGGAGCAGGGCAACATGGTGTTGCTAGTGCTACAATTGCTGCATTATTAGGTTTAGAATGTACTGTTTTTATGGGTGCAAAAGATGTTGAAAGACAAGAACTAAATGTATTTAGAATGAAACTACTTGGAGCAAAAGTTGTTGCTGTTCAAAGTGGTAGTAAAACTTTAAAAGATGCAATGAATGACGCAATTAGATACTGGGTAACAAATGCTAGAGATACATTCTATGTAATTGGAACAGTTGCAGGTCCTCATCCATACCCACTAATGGTTAGAGATTTCCAAGCAATTATTGGTTATGAAGCAAGAAAACAAATTTTGCAAAAAGAAAATAGATTACCTGATTATGTGGTTGCATGTATTGGTGGTGGTTCAAATGCTATTGGTATGTTTTCACATTTCTTAGAAGATAAAGAAGTGACTTGTGTTGGAATTGAAGCAGGTGGTATGGGACTTGATACAGATAAACATGGTTGTTCTTTAGAAAAAGGAAGACCTGGAGTTTTACATGGTCAGTGTTCATATCTTTTACAAGATGAAGATGGTCAAGTTATGGAAGCACACTCTATTAGTGCAGGTCTTGATTATCCAGGAATTGGTCCAGAACACTCATATCATAAAGATAACAAATCTGTTGAGTATGATTCAATTACTGATGATGAAGCAATGGATGCATTTGTATGGTTATCTAGAAAAGAAGGAATAATTCCTGCTTTTGAAACAGCACATGCTGTTGCTTACTTAAAGAAAGCAAAAGAAAAATTAAAAGACAAAATCGTAATTATTAACCTATCAGGTAGAGGTGATAAGGATATGATTCAAGCAAAGAGTATTTTAAACTTTGACTAAAAACTAAGGTGGTGTATGGAAGCACTTTTTAAAGCATTAAAACCCCATTCAGGAAAAATTCTTTTTTCTGTAGTTGCAATTTTTTTCTCTTTTATAGTTTACAATCTTGTAAATGCTCCCGTTGAAGGGATAGAGCAGAAATTTGTTTATTTATTAAAAGAGCATGGATATGTTATATTATTTGCATGGGGAATGCTTGAAGGTGAAGCTGGTCTTATTATGGCTGGTTTACTATCACATACAGGTGATATGAATTTATACTTGGCTATTTTTATAGCGGGTTTAGGTGGTTTTGCTGGAGATCAAGTATATTTTTATATTGGTAGATTTAATAAATCTTATGTTCATAGAAAGTTCAAAGGGCAAAGAAGAAAATTTGCACTTGCACATTTATTACTAAAAAAATATGGTTGGCCCATAATATTTGCACAAAGATATATGTATGGTATGAGAACAATCATTCCAATTTCAATAGGACTAACAAGATATAGTGCAAAAATGTTTGCATTTATAAACTTGATTAGTGCTTGGTGTTGGGCTGCAATTACTATTGTACCTGTGTGGTATTTTGGGGATGAAATTTTAAAATTGTTAGAAATAGCAAAAGAACATTGGTATTTTGCTGTTCCATTTGTTATTATTGCAGGTGGTAGTATAATTTATTATTTCAACAAAGCAACTAAAAAAATTTCAAAAGGAGTTATAGCATGAAAATAAATTTAACAGACAAAAAAATAAAATCAGATTTAGAAATAATTTTAACAAATGGTATTAAAGATTTAGAAGATAAAGAAATTTTAGAACAATTAGGATTTGAGGGAAAAGATGAAACATCATTATTTTTACCTGAATCAAAAAAAATATTTGCTGGATATGAAGGTGAAGATTACGAAAGTTTAGCAATAGCAATTGCTCAAGCTGTAAAAAAAGTAAAATCAACAAAATATGAATCAGCTTCACTAGTTTTAGATTCAGATTGTTCTGAAAAACTTAAAGCTATAGTTGAAGGTATATACTTATCTTCATATGAGTTTAATAAATATAGTTCTAAAAAAGAAAAAAAGACAAAGCAAACAATTAATATTTTTGTTCCAAAACTTTCTAAAAAATTAGAAGATATATATGAAGAGTCTAAGACTGTTTCAAAAGCTGTAAACAAAGTAAGAGATATGGTAAATACTGCACCTGCAGATTTCTATCCTAAAACTATGGCAAATGTTGCAAAAGATTTAGCAAAAGATGTAAATATTAAAGCTGTAGTTCATGGTGAAAAGTATTTATTAGAAAACAAAATGAATTCTATGTATAGTGTTGGTAAAGCTTCTACAAATGAATCAAAACTTATTCACTTATCATACACTCCTAAAAATGCTAAGAAAAAAATTGTTCTAGTTGGAAAAGGTTTAACATATGATTCAGGTGGATTATCTTTAAAACCAGCTGACTTTATGGTAACTATGAAAATGGATAAATCAGGTGGATGTGCTGTTTTAGGAACAATTTGGGCAGCTGCTAAACTTGGACTTGATGTAGAAATTCATGCTATTGTTGGTGCTGTTGAAAATATGGTAGCTGGTAATGCATATAAACCTGATGATATTTTAACTGCAAAAAATGGTAAAACTATTGAAGTTAGAAATACAGATGCTGAGGGAAGATTGGTATTAGCTGATTGTTTATGTTATGCGCAAGATGAGATTAAAGATATTGATTATATTTTTGATTATGCAACATTAACAGGAGCTTGTGTAGTTGGTGTAGGTCAATATACAACAGGTGTAATGGGTAATTGTGACAAATTAAAACAAACAGCTGTAAAAAGAAGCCATGAAGCTGGTGAGTATGCTACAGCTTTAGATTTCAATAGGTTTTTAAGAAAAGCTATCAAATCTCAAATAGCTGATGTTTGTAATATTGCAAATACTAGATATGGTGGTGCTATCACAGCTGGATTATTTTTAGATAACTTTATTTATGAAGAAAATAAAAATAAATGGCTTCACTTTGACATAGCAGGACCTGCTTATGTTGAAAAAGAGTGGGGATATAACCCTTATGGTGGTACAGGTGCTGCTGTAAGAATGAACATTAACTTATTAAAAAATCTAATTAAATAAACTAAACAAACAAAATTTATCCACATAATTGTGGATAAATTTTTCTTTCTAATAAAACTAAACACTATACGATAATTTTTTTCCATTAATAAATTTTTTAATTTTTATTTAATATAACTAATGTAATAATTTAAATATATATTTTAAGGAGATTATTATGGCACATGAAGGTTTTCACGAAGACCCAAATAACTTATCAGATTTTGCAAAAGATTATCACAGAATTATACAAAGTACTATGGAAGAGATGGAAGCAGTTGATTGGTATAACCAAAGAGCTGAATGTGCAACTGACCCAACAGCAAAAGCTATAATGGAACATAATAGAGATGAAGAAATTGAACATGCTTGTATGGGTATAGAATGGTTAAGAAGAAATTCACCAACTTGGGACAAAATGCTAAGGGAATTTTTATTTAAAGATGGTGATATTTTAGAATCAGAAAATGCTTTACATGAAGATTCTAGTGAAAATAATAATTCAACACAAGAAAAAACATCTGGTACTTTAAATATTGGAAAAAATAGAAAATAGATTTTAAAAGGAAATAACATGGAAATTTTAAATAGAACAAATGCACCTTTTGGAAATGCTGTATGGACTACAATTGATGAAACAATAAGTGAATTTTTAACAAAAAGATTAAATCTTAGAGCTGTAGTTGATTTTGATGAAACTGCAACTTATACTACAGATTCAATATCAACTGGAAAAACTTCATTACTTTCAAATGAAAATGGCATTGAAGTTTTAACAAGAGAACCTATTAAAATGGTAGAAATCAAAAAAAATTTTGAAATATCAAAAGATGTGATTGAAGATATTAAAAGAGGTAAAAAAGATTTTGAAGATAGAGCGTTTGCAAAAGTTTCAAATGATTTTGCATCTATTGAAAATAATATAATTTTATACGGTTTAGCTCAAGCAAATATTGAAGGAATAGCTTCTCATAATGATGTAAAAACTATTGATGTTAAAAATACAAAAGAGATTTTAAAAGAAGTTGCAAAATCACTTGGAGTATTTAATCAAGAATTTATATCAGGACCTTATAAATTAATTGTTTCAAGTAATACTTTAGCAAATTTATATACAGAATTTTTTGATGGAATAAGTCTAAAAACAAAACTTGATGATATTTTAGGAGTAGATGGAATTATAGTTAATCAAGATATTGGCGATGATAAAATTATGCTTATATCTTTAAGGGGTGGAGATTTTGAATATTTTAGTGGATTAGATGTATCAATTGGTTTTGAAAAAACTAATGAAGATAGTGTTGAGTTGTTTTTATTAATGACTTGTGCTTTTAGAGTTGTTACTCCAGAAGCGGCAATAGTTTTAAACCTAAAGTAGTAAGTTTTCTACTTTAGAGTTTAAATTTCATATAGGCTTACATTATGGAAGCTTTAACTCTAAATGACTATATCTTTGCATTTACATTAACACTTTTAGCTGGAATATCAACATCAATAGGAGCTGTACTTGCTTTTTTTTCAAAGGATAAAAATTACACATTTTTATCTTTTGGTTTGGGCTTTTCAGCTGGAGTGATGATATATGTATCCTTTGCTGAAATACTTGTGAAGTCAAGAGAATCTTTCTTTGAAATTTACAATGATGATGTCAAAGCTGAAATATATATGTTGATATTTTTCTTTTTAGGAATGATTTTTACAGCACTTATTGATAAATTCATTCCAAAAGATGTAAATCCCCATGAAATAAAAAATAGTTCAGAATTAAGTGTTTTAAAAAATAAATCTAAACATTCTGTTTTAGATATTAAAAAACTTAAAAGAACAGGTACTTTTACAGCATTAGCAATAGCAATTCACAATTTCCCTGAAGGTTTTGCAACATTTACAGCTGCTTTAGAAAATCCAACTTTAGGAATATCTATAGCAATAGCAATTGCTATTCATAATATTCCAGAAGGAATGTCAGTTTCACTTCCAATATATTACGCAACAAAAAATAGAAAACAAGCTTTTAAGTATGCAACACTATCTGGTTTAGCTGAACCATTGGGTGCTGTTTTGGGATTTTTTATACTTTATCCTTTTTTTAATGAAGCTAGTTTAGCCATAATATTTGCATTTGTAGCAGGAATTATGATTTTTATATCTTTGGATGAACTTTTACCTGCTTCAAAAGTTTATGGTAAGGCACATAGTTCAATTTTTGGTTTAATTTTAGGAATGATGATTATGTCTTCAAGTTTAGTTGCCTTTAAAATTTAATACTTTATGGGTTTATTTGGAAAATTACTATATAATCCCAAAAAACATATGTATATAAAGGTAAATAATGGGATTAGGTGTAGGAATTGTAGGACTTCCAAACGTAGGTAAATCAACAACTTTTAATGCTTTAACAAAAGCACAAAATGCAGAAGCACAAAACTATCCGTTTTGTACAATTGAACCAAATAAGGCAATTGTGCCTGTTCCAGACAAGAGATTAGATGAATTAGCAAAAATTGTTGATCCTGATAAAATTCAACATTCAACAATTGATTTTGTAGATATCGCTGGACTTGTAAGAGGTGCTTCAAAGGGTGAAGGTTTAGGAAATCAATTCTTATCTAATATTAGAGAAGTTGAAGTTATCTTACACATGGTTAGATGTTTTGAAGATGGAAATATCACACACGTTGAAGGTGATGTAAATCCTTTAAGAGATATTGAGATTATTGAAACTGAACTTATTTATGCTGATATTGGGCAATTAGAAAAGAAAATTGAAAGATTAAAAAAACAATCTAAAGGTTCAAAAGAAGCAGCTGCTATGTTAGTTGTAGCTGAAGAATTATATGCTCACGTTGCTGAATTACAACCTGTTAAAACATTTGAAAAATTAGATGATGATATGTTTATAGCTTTAGACAAAGAATTAAGATTTTTATCAAATAAAGATGTTATTTATGGTGCAAATGTTGATGAAGATTCTTTAGTTGATGGAAATGGTTTTGTTGATATTTTAAGAGAACATGCTGCAACTGTTAATGCTGATTTAATTATGCTTTGTGCAAAAATTGAAGAGGAATTAGTTGGTATGGAAGATGATGAAGCTAAAGAGATGTTAAATGATCTTGGAGTTGCTGAATCTGGATTAGAAAAAATTATTCATACTTCATTTGATAAATTAGGATTACAATCATACTTTACAGCTGGGAAAATGGAAGTTAGAGCATGGACTATTAAAAAAGGTACAAAAGCTCCTCAAGCTGCTGCTGTTATTCATAATGATTTTGAAAAAGGATTTATTAAAGCAGAAGTAATTTCATATGAAGATTTCGTTACTTTAGGTGGTGAATCTAAATGTAAAGAAAATGGAAAGTTAAGACTTGAAGGTAAAGATTACGTTGTTCAAGATGGTGATGTAATGCACTTTAGATTTAACGTATAAATTAATTATAATTTGATATAATAACAAGAATAATAACACAATTATAGGAGACATTTTGAGTACAATTATAGATAGAATAGAAGCATTACCTCCATTACCAAAAACTATAGAAGAAATTGAAGCATTTAGAAAAAAGCCTCAAAAAGAATCCTATGAATTACTTGAAATAATTGAAAAAGATCCTTTAATTATTTCAACTCTTCTAAAGATTGCAAACTCAGCTATGTTTGGATTTAGAAGTAAAGTAGAAACTCCAAGTAGAGCAATAAACCTACTAGGAATAAATTTTACAATTTCTATTGCTATTGGTGGAACTGTTCAAAATTTATTGACTACTAGTTTAGAGCCTTATGGAATTAATACTGATGATTTTTTAAGGGCTTCTAATATAGCTACATCTTTAGAAAGTTTATGGCTTAAAAATGTTGACTATGATTTAAAAGAGGAATTAGTTTTACCTACGCTTCTTCAAGAAACAGGTAAATTTATAATTTCTGATATTGTTTTATCACAAGGTAAGGCTAAAGAGTTCAAAGAAAAACTTAAAACAGCTAAAGAAGTTTTTGAGGTTGAAAAAGAGTTTACAGGATATACTACATCTCAAATAACTGCAGAAATTTTCAAACATTGGAAGTTAAGTAATAGTTTAATTGGAAGTATAGAAAATGTTGACTCAATTAAAGAAGCTACACCTGAGTTTGTACTAAAAGCAAAAATATTAAACGTACTTAAAACAGTATGTGATATTAGAAATCCATTAAATGATACAGCTATCAAATTAGCTTTACAAAAATCTTTAGATTATGGATTACAAACGAAAGCTTTAGAAAAAGCAATTGAAGATATACAAGATAGAATATTAGATGAAATGTAATTTCATCTAATATATTTTTACAAACCTTCTAGTAATATATTCCACAAATACTCAACTTCACTATCACTAAAGTTTATTAAATCTCTATTTTCAAATAATTCAACAATCTTTTTCTTTTCAAAAACTCTACTTTTAGCACAAGTTGGATGAACGGGTATTAAACTTCTAACAAGTGATATTTTATCTTCTATGATTTGTTCACACAGTAAACATTCGTAGTCAAAATGTAATCTTCCTTCATATTCAAGTAGATTTACATATGACTGAATAATAGAACGAAGGGCATTTTGCTTTTCCATTAGTTTTTCTAAGTTTTCAAGATTATAATAATAAAATCTATCAATTTGCTCTATATCTTTAAAATGTCGATAAAAGAGTTTTAAATACCTTTGCCAGCAGTACATCTTTTCAGGATCTAAAACCCAAGGAAAACCTAACTGAATTACATCTTTAAGTCTTGGTATGTTACTTTTAGTAATTTCAAGTTCAAAATCAATTTTATAGCCAATATTTATAATTGAGTGTCTTGCCCCATAAAATCTATAAGATGTAATGATTTCATCTTCTGTAAGTATAGAAACAATTAAATCATCGTCTTTTACAGACTTAGTATCAATAATATACCCTTGCATAAAAGTTATTTTGCCCTTATATTTTATTTTGGTGTATTTTATCTAAAGCAATCTAGGTAAAAGCTTTCAATAAAAGCAAATGATATTTTTGTTATAATGTATTAATATATAAATTTATTATAAGGACGAAAAATGGCAGAATTTACTGGTGTTACTATTGCCAAAGCTGCAAATATTCTTTTTGATGGAAACATTACAAGTAGAAGTATTAAACTTGAAGATGGGTCTAGTAAAACTTTAGGAATTATGTTACCTGGAGAATATCAATTAAATACAGTACATAAAGAAGTTATGGATATTCAAAGAGGTGAATTAGAGTATAAATTACAAGCTCAAGAGTGGGTTAAAGTAGAAGGACCAGGTTCATTTGAAGTACCTGCAAATTCAAAATTTAAATTAAGAGTACATACTTTAGTTGATTACTGTTGTTCTTTTGTAAAAAACAAATAATTAAATTTTAAAAGAAGACTTAATATAAGTCTTCTTCTTTTATCTCTTCAAATCTCAATATCTTTTTACCAAAATGTGTTTTCTTGAAGTTTTCAGCTTCTTTTTGTGTTGAAAATGGAATTAATTCTTCTCCCATCGGACCATAAACATTTGATCCAATTACATAAAATGCTTTTTTACCATCTATACCTTCAAGTGTATAATAATTTGTAACTTGAATATTATTGAAATCCATTTTTGAGTGATTGTGGGCAAATTTACTTGGGTTAAAATAAAATTTCATCATATCTTTTACACCATCAAAATAATGAGCATGATCATCTGTTTTAATTAATGCTACCCATTTAGGATATTTAGCAACAAACATACCGCATACTGGACATTTAGTTCCTTCAGGTACTTTGATACTTTTTTCTTTTGAAGTTGCCAAACTTGGGTTTGTTAAGTAAATAGAAACAGCTTGTAGCATTTGAGGTTTCATTTTTTTACAAATTTTATTATCAATAAGATATTGTTTTGCTTCTCCTACTGAATTAAATTCTAATTTTGAAGATTCCTTACATAAGGTAGAATAAACTTTTTTACCTTTTAGAGCCATTTTTCTTTTTTTATTTTCTAACTTAGCCATATCATCATAAAGTGAATCTTTAGCAATTTCTAAAGCTTCATCAAAAGTTTTGATTTCTCCACCAAATTTTGAGTTAAACTCTTTTGCCTCATCAATAGTACTGAATGCATATTTACTTACAGGACTCATTGTTCCTTTTTTAGTACTTCCTACCACATAAATAGCTGTTTTAGCATCAATAAATTTTAAAGAGTTTGTATCTACAACTTCAATTTTCTTGATTTTATCTCCAAAGTTTTCATGAATTTGTGCTTGGCAATGTAGTGAACAGTATTGCTCTTTGTGGCCATTTTTAAACTCTGTAGCATGGCTAGTTTTATAGAATTTTGTTAGGTGCATACCACAAACATTACAAAACTCTTTACTAGAATCCGTTTTAACTAAAGTAGCTTTATCCTTTGGAACTGATTGAAACATTTTCATATCATTTGCAAAAGATATGTTTAAAATTAATAATAAACCTAAAAATATTTTTTTTAGCATTTACTCTCCTTGATTAAATATAATGTAATATACTTTAATAATGTTAATTTTTTGTTAAATTAACTTTATATTATTCGTTACTTTTATAAATGTATTATATAATATAATCTAAAAGGTTGTGTATATTTTATACATGGAACTATTTTTTATATAATTTTTTTAGGCTACAATTAATTATGACAAATTTTAAAAGAGAAAAAAACTACATTATTTTTAGTGATTTAGATGGTACTTTATTAGACCATGAAAACTATAGTTTTGATAAAGCAAAACCTATGCTTGATTATATTAAACAAAATGAAATACCACTTGTTTTAGTAACTAGTAAAACAAAAGATGAAGTGATAAAAGTTCAAAAAAGACTTGATATAAAATATCCATTTATTTGTGAAAATGGTGCAGGAATTTTTATACCTGATGGTAGTGGTTTTGAAGTGGTTGCAATGGGTAAATTATATGATGATGTTGTTGAAAAATTTAATGAATATAAAAAAGATTTTAATATAAAAGGCTTTTCTCAACTTAGTGTTCAAGAAGTAGCTGAATTAACAGGATTAAGTGAAGAAAAAGCTAATGAAGCTAAATCAAGATATTTTACAGAACCATTTATTTTAAATGATATTTTTAAATTTAATGAGCTTAAAAAAAGAGCTATAAATGATGGCTTAGATATAGTAAGAGGTGGAAGATTTTATCATTTAATTACACTAGGTCAAGATAAAGCTAAAGCTATTTTAGAAGTGAAAAAATATTATGAAGATAAATACAATAAAAAATATTTTAGTATTGCTTTAGGTGATGGTCAAAATGATTTATCTATGCTTGATGTAGTTGATCAAGGTGTACTTATTAAAAGATATGATGGTACTTTTGTTGGTTTTTTTAAAGATGGATTAATAAAAACTAAACTAAGAGGTCCTGAAGGATGGAATGAGTCTTTAAAAGGAATACTATGTCCTCAATAGAAGATTATAAAAATTATTTTAATGAGATTTTACATAAAGTTCAACCAAAGAATCTTATAAAAAATACATGTAATATAACTGAAGAATTTATTGAGTTTAATTCACAAAAAATCTATTTCCCAAAAAACAAAAAAATTAAACTATATGGTTCTGGAAAAGCTGTTTTAAATATGGCTGAAGCTATTTTTGAAACTATTCCAACTAAAATTGAAAGTTCAGTTTTAGTTGGACCATATGATAATCATCTTGATTATGAAAATCTAACATACATAAAAGCAGGTCATCCCTTACCAAACGATAAAAGTATAGAAGCAGGAGAAATATTAATAAATGAATTTGAAAGTCATAATAGTGATGATTTTTATGTTTATTTACTTTCAGGGGGAACTTCAGCTTTAATAGAAAAACCAACTGAAAATATCTCTTTAGAAGATTTCCAAGAAACAACTGATTTAATGCTCAAAAATGCAATGCCAATTGAAGCTATTAATTGTGTGAGAAAACATATCTCTCAAATAAAAGGTGGAAGACTAGCAAGTTTTTCAAAGGCAAAAGGTGTTGTAATTGTTTTAAGTGATGTATTAGGAGATGATTTAGAAGCTATTGGTTCTGCTCCTTTATATTTTGATAAAACAAGTTTTTATGATGCAAAACAGTTTTTGCAAGAGTATCAAATTATTGAAAAAGTACCCTTTAGTGTTAAAAACTATTTATCAAAGGGAATAAATGGAGTAGTTGATGAATCACCAAAAGTTAAACCTGATAATTTAGAATTTTTGATGGTAGGAACTAATAAAGTTTTATTAAATACTGCAAAAGAAGTTTTAAATTCTAAAGATATAAATCCAATCATTCTAGATAAACAAATTTCTAAAAATGTAGATGAAGAAGTAAAAGATATTCTAAATATCATTTCAAATAAACAAGGCTGTTTTATACTTGGTGGAGAAGCAACTGTAAATGTAAAAGGTAATGGAAAAGGTGGAAGAAATCAGCACTTAGTTTTAAAACTTTTAAGCCAATTTCCAAAAAATAAAAACTTGCTTTTCTTAAGCGGAGCTAGTGATGGAATTGATGGAAATAGTGATGCAGCTGGTGCTGTGATTGATAATTCAATCTTAGAACTTATAGAAAATGAAAAAATAGATATAAATAAATACTTAGATAATTTTGATTCAAATACATTATTTGAAAAGATAAATTGCCTTTTGAAATCAGGCCCTAGTCACAATAACATTTTAGACTTAATCATAATTAATACAGAAACAAAGGAATAAACAAATGTCAGATTTTTTTCAAAATGGAGTAATCACAACCCTTCAAAACTTAGGAAATAGAAAGTTAGAAGATATTGAAAATGAATTAGAAGAATTTAGTAAAAGAAGAAGAATGGTTTTACTTTTACCTGCTTTGTATTCTGAATTTGAAACACCAGCTATGCATAAAATTATTGAAGAATTAAAGGGTGTTAAGTATCTTTATAAAATTATTTTAGGTTTAGATAGAGCAACAAAAGAGCAATTTGAAGAAGTAAAAGAGCTTATGTCAGTATTACCTTGTAAAGTAGATGTTTTATGGAATGATGGTCCAAAAATCAAAGAATTATACAATGAGCTAACATCAGAAGGTTTTCCAGGTCTTGATACGCCAGGAAAAGGAAGAAATGTATGGACTATGTTAGGTTATGGATTGTCAGATAAAGATGCCTATGCTTTTGCTTTACATGATTGTGATATTGTAAATTATTCTAGAGAAATTCCTGCTAGGTTATTTTATCCTATTGTTCATCCTGCACTTGATTTTGAATTTAATAAGGGTTATTACTCAAGAGTAACAACTAAACTTCATGGACGGGCTACTAGACTTTTATACACACCACTTATAAATTCATTAAAAAAAGTTTGTGGAAATAGCAGATACTTAGAGTATATGGAAAGTTTTAGATATTCGCTTTCTGGAGAGTTCTCTTTTATTAGGTCAATGGGGAGAGGTATTACTATTTCTCCAACATGGGGGCTTGAAGTATCAACTTTAAGTGAAGTTTATAAAAACACTTCAAATAGAAGAATTTGTCAAAGTCAAATAATGGATACATATGAACATAAACATCAAGATTTAGGTAATTGTCAAAATGGTGGAAGTGGTATTTATAAAATGGCAAGTGATATTGCTAAAACTATTTTTAGAGTTATGGCTCAAGAAGGCGTAGTATTTGCACCTTCTACTTTTAAAACTCTTTTAGCAACTTATTTTCAAGAAGCAAGATTTGAAATTTCAAAATACAATGCTTTAAGTAAATTAAATGGTCTAGATTATAATCGAGAAAAAGAAATAAAAGCTGTTGAAGCCTTTCAAGAAGCAATAAAAGAGGCTTCTGAAGACTTCTATGAAGATCCTATGGGTGTTGCTTCATTGTCTTCTTGGACAACTGTAAGATCAGTACTTCCAGAATTTTCAGATAGATTTAATGAATATGTTTTAAAGGATAATGAATGATGCATATTTCAGACCCAAATCATACAATAAATAAAAGATTACATAAGCTATATCCACAAGAAATAGCGAAAAAAGCTGTTGATAGTATAATTGACTTGATTTTTAAATATAAACAAAGAATCAAATCGAATGAATATCATTTAAGTCAAAAAGATATTATTCTTATAACTTATGGAGATCAGGTTTCAAAAAGTGATGAGGCATCACTTCATACACTAAAAAGTTTTATGGATAATCATTTAAAAGGTGTTATAAATTCAATTCATATTTTACCTTTTTATCCATATTCAAGTGATGATGGATTTTCAGTTGTAAATTATAGTGCTGTTGATCCTCATATGGGTTCATGGAGAGAGATTGAACAAATTTCACATGACTATAGACTTATGGTAGATGGGGTTATTAATCATATATCTCAATACTCTGATTGGTTTAAAGCTTTTTTAGCAGGGGATAAATATTTTGCTGATTTTTTTGTGGAAGTTGACCCAACAACAGACTTAAGTAAAGTTGTAAGACCAAGGGCAACTCCACTTTTACATGAATACACAGATGATCATGGAAAAATTCATAATATCTGGACAACTTTTTCAAAGGACCAAGTTGATTTAAACTATAAAAGTCATAAAGTACTAAAAAGTGTATTAGATGCACTCTTTTATTATATAGAAAAAGGTGCAACTTTAATAAGACTTGATGCTATTGCTTTTATATGGAAAGAAATAGGAACTGAATGTGTTCATCTACCTCAAACTCATGAGTTAATACAACTAATGCGTGAAGTACTTCATGAAGTTGCCCCTGAAGTAATTATTATTACAGAAACAAATGTTCCTCACCATGAAAATATTTCATATTTTGGTAGTGGAGATGATGAAGCTCAAATGGTTTATAATTTTGCTTTACCACCACTTTTATTAAATTCAATTATTCATTCAAATACAAAAAAATTAACAACTTGGGCAAAAACTTTAGAGTTACCATCAAATAAAGTATGCTTTTTTAATTTTACAGCTAGTCACGATGGAATAGGTTTAAGACCTGTAAAAGGTATTTTAGATGATGAAGAAATAGATGATATTGTAAATAAAGTAAAAGAAAATGGTGGTTTAGTTTCTTATAGGGCTGAAGAGGATGGTTCTCAAACACCTTATGAACTAAATTGTAGTTATATTGATGCTTTAAGTAATCAAAATGAAGAGCAAGCATTAAGAGTGAAAAAAATGTTGGTTACTCAAGCTACTGTTTTAGCTATGCCTGGAGTTCCTGGTATATATTTTCATTCATTAGTGGGGTCTCAAAACTATCATGATGGTGTAAAACATACAGGTATAAATAGAACAATTAATAGAGAAAAATACAATATTGATTGGTTAGAAAACGAACTTTCAACTTTAGGAAGTCTTGCAAAAACAATGTTTGATTCATATAAAAGAATGATTTCAATTAGAATAAATGAAGAAGCTTTTAATCCTTTTGGTGAATTTGAATTTCTAGATTTAGATGATAGATTATTTATTATAGATCAAACTTGTTGTGAAAATAAAAATAGGATTTTAGCAATTAATAATTTTTCAAATGAAGAAGTACAAATAGAATTACCACAAGAAATAAATTTACCATTGTGCGATATTTTAAATAATAATTGTACAAATTTTGATTATGAACATGAAAAACAATCAAGAACAATATCCATTAAACCATATCAAGTTATGTGGTTAAAGGGACAAAAATAAAATATATTTAGGAGTATATAAAAAATGAATAATAATGAAAAAAAGATTACCAAGTGTTTATTCCCAGCAGCTGGATATGGAACAAGGTTTTTACCTGCAACTAAAGCAATGCCTAAAGAGATGTTACCTGTTTTAACAAAACCTTTAATTCAATATGGTGTTGAAGAAGCGATTGAAGCTGGATGTGATGTAATGGCAACAATTACAGGAAGAGGAAAAAGAGCAATTACAGATCACTTTGATATCTCATATGAACTAGAGCATCAAATAAAAGGTAGTTCTAAAGAAGACATGCTAAGTGATATTAGAAAAATCATTGATAAATGTACATTTACATATACTAGACAAAATGAGATGAAAGGTTTAGGAGATGCTATTTATAAAGGTAAAACTTTAATAGGTGATAATACTCCTTTTGCTGTAATATTAGCTGATGACCTTTGTGTAAATGAAGATGGTGATGGTGTTTTAAAACAAATGGTAGAATTATATGAAAAATATAAATGCTGTATTGTTGCATGTATGGAAGTACCTAATGAAGATGTTCATAAATATGGTGTTATTGAAGGTAAACCTATGGAAGAGGGTGTTCATGTTGTGTCAAATATGATAGAAAAACCTGATAATGATAAAGCACCTTCAAATTTAGCAGTTATTGGTAGATATATTTTAACTCCTGAAATTTTTGATGTTATTAAAAATACAAAACCTGGTAAAAATGGTGAATTACAAATAACAGATGCCTTGTGTACTCAAGCAAAAAATGGTATGGTTTTAGCTTATAAATTCAAAGGTAAAAGATTTGATTGTGGTAGTGTAGATGGATTTGTTGAAGCTACTAATTACTTTTATAATTTAGATAAGAAAAAGAAAAAATAAATAGAAAGATTCTAATATGAGCACAAAATTTAATTTATGTGATTTTATACTTTTTGGAGGTCATGGTGATTTGGCCTTTAGAAAGTTAATGCCTGCTTTATATCATCTTTGTAGTGATGAATATATTAGTGAAGAAACAAGAATTATTACAGTTTCAAGAAGAGATATAAGTCAAGATGAACACATAAATTTAGTTAAGGCTAAATTAGAAGAGTTTTTGGAAGAGGGGATAAATCAAGAACAATTTGAAAAGTTTAAAAAGCAATTATATGTTGTACAAATAGATTTTTCAAATGATAGTTCTTATGAACCTTTACAAAAACTATTAAATGAACATACAGATAGACATAGAATAAATTATCTATCAACTTCTCCTAACTTTTTTGGTGATATTTGTAGTAGTTTAAATAATTGGGATTTAATTACAAAAAATACTAGAGTTGTTTTAGAAAAACCATTAGGTAAAGACTTGAAATCATCTCAAGAGATAAATAAAAAGGTTTTAGAGCATTTTAATGAAGACCAAGTATTTAGAATTGATCATTATTTAGGTAAAGATACAGTTCAAAATATTTTAGCTTTAAGATTTTCAAATAGACTATTTATGCCTTTATGGAATTCAAATCATATAGACCATGTCCAAATTACAGTTGCTGAAAGTGTTGGTGTTGAAAATAGGTGGGAGTATTATAATGAATATGGTGCTTTAAGGGATATGATTCAAAATCATCTTATGCAACTTATTTGTTTAATTGCTATGGAGCCACCTTGTTCTATTGATGCGAATGCAGTTAGAGATGAAAAAGTAAAAGTTTTACGTTCATTTAGAAAAATGAATAATGATGATATAAAAAATAAAACAGTGAGAGCTCAATATACAGCTGGTTCATCTGAAGGTAAAAGTGTAGCTGGATATTGTGATAACTGTGAAGTACCTAGTGATACTGAAACTTATGCTGCTATGAGAGTTGATATTGATAATTGGCGATGGAATGGAGTTCCTTTTTATATAAGAAGTGGAAAAAGAATGCAAAGAAGAAACTCTGAAATTGTTATTCAGTTTAAAACTATTCCACACTCAATATTTGGAGTTGATGAGGAATCAATAAATGCAAATAAACTTGTAATAACTCTTCAACCAAATGAAAGTATAGAGTTAAAAATGATGAACAAAATTCCTGGATTAAGTGAAGGAATGAAACTTCAACAAGTTGATTTAGAATTAAATTCACCCCATAATATTGATAGAAAACCAGATGCATATGAAAGATTGATTTTAGATGTTATCAGAAATGAAGCTACATTATTTATGAGATTAGATGAGGTTGAAGAAGCTTGGAAATGGGCTGATGTTATTATAGAGGGATGGAAAAATAATATTACTTCTATGAAAAAGTACACAGCAGGAAGTGATGGTCCAAGTGCAGCTGTTCAATTAATTGCAAAAGATACAAGGAGTTGGAATGACGAGTAATTATAATTTGACAAGTTTTGATTCTAGTGAAAAACTTGCTATTGCTTTAAGTGTAGAAATCGCAGATATTTTAAATACTTCAATAGAGAAAAATGGAAAAGCTACACTACTTGTTTCAGGGGGAAATACTCCAAAACTTTTCTTTGAAAAATTAAGTCATCAAGATATAGATTGGAGTAATGTTTATATAGGTTTAGTTGATGAAAGATGTGTTAATAATAAACATGAAGATAGTAATGAAAATCTTGTAAAAAAACATTTGATTAAAAATCTTGCTAGAAATGCTACTTTTATAAGTATGTATTCAAAGGATTTTGAATTAAATAGTGTAAATAAAAACTATCATAAATATTTTTTTAGAACAGATGTTTTAGTTTTAGGTATGGGAGAAGATGGTCACACAGCTTCTATTTTCCCTGAATTAGATGATTTAGATAAGCTTTATAAAAGTCAAGAATTTTGTGAAGTTACTAAGCCAAAAAATGCAGAGTATGAAAGAATAACTTTGAGTTTAGGCTCAATATTAAATGCCAAAAATATATTTTTGCATATAGAGGGAAAAAATAAGTATAAAGTTTTTTGTAAAGCAGCAAAAGATAAAGATTTGTTTCCAATTTCAAAGATTTTATACAATGATAAAAAAACAATTGAGGTATATTTTTCATGAATTCAAAAATAGAAATAGTTACAAATCGTATAATTGAACGTTCCAAAAAAAGTAGAAAAATATATCTTTCAAGGGTTGAAACTGCAAAAATAGAAAGCTTAAATAGACACAAAATGGGATGTAGTAATTTTGCCCATACAATAGCTGCTATGAGTGATGATGAAAAAGAGTTATTGAAAACTTATACTTCACATAATATGGCGATAATAACTGCTTATAATGATATGTTGTCTGCTCATCAGCCGTACTATAAATACCCTGATATCTTAAAAAATCAATTAGCAAAATACAACAGTACAGCTCAGGTTGCTTCTGGAGTTCCTGCTATGTGCGATGGAGTAACTCAAGGTTATAAGGGCATGGAATTGTCTTTATTTAGTAGAGATAATATTGCTATGAGTAGTGCTGTT
>CAKZOX010000180.1 GCA_937138295.1 uncultured Campylobacteraceae bacterium | reverse complement strand
AGATTTTAGGTACAAGTATGCAACGACTAAGCGGTTATGCCATAGAGCATAGACAAAATGCTGGTATGGTAGGACTACAACTCTTTTTAGATGCAAGTATTCAGCAAGATAGAGATATTGCAGATATGGGAATAAGTCTAATAAACCAATATGTAAATGCAGAACAAGTTTATAGAATGGTGGACTCTTTTGAAGCTGATGCTTTATTTAAAGTAAATGAGATAGAAAAAGATACAAATGGTAGAGTAGTATTTGAAGATGGTAAACCAAAAAGAAAAAATAAATTAAATATAGGAAGATATGATTTAATCTTAAATGCAGTACCACAAACAAGAGGAAGTTTAGCAGAAAGACAAAAAAATTGGGTTGAGATTATGAAACTGTTTGCTGGTAATCCAAATGTATTACAACAATTATTACCACGAATGTTAAGAGATATAGAATCTCCTGTTGCTCAAGAAGTACTTGAAATCATCAAGCAAGAACAAGAGGCAAAAGCAAAAGATCAAAATGCAAGTGAAATGCAACAACTACAAGCCAAAGAGATATCTTTGAAACTTGAAAAAATGCAAGAAGAGATAAGAAATCTAGCATCAAAAACAAATATTAATAATGCAAATGCAGGAAAGATAGAAAAAGAAAGTACTCAAGCTACAGCTTAGTACTTTTTTATCTTTATTAAAGATATATTTTATAATAATAGGAATTATTTAAGGATTTATATGAAAATATTTTTAAGTGTTTTATTATTAGCATTTTTATTTATTGGTTGTAGTAATAAACCTGATAAGTTATATCTTTATCCAAAAATTAAAGATAAAAATTCCGCCAGCGAAATTGTTTTTATAAGGTCAAACCACCTAATTGGAAGTATTGCATTAATATATTTTGCAGTAGATGATAAAAACTTAACCGCATTAATGGGAAACGAATATACTAAAATCCCAATTCCAGCTGGAAGTCATACCATATCTATTGAAGCACCTGGGGGATGGAGTCCAGGATATAAAAAGAGTGATGAACTATCTATTTATATAAAACCAAAAGAGATTAAGTATATCTATGTTGTACCAAATGCAATTTTTTCATCTTATCCTTATTTGATACAAACTTTAGATGAATACACAGCTAAAAGGATTATGTCTAATGCAAAATATCTTGAAGAGTAGTTTATTTATATTTGGAGTGTTGTTTTTGTTTAGTGGATGTTATGTGAAGCATGAAAAAATCAAAACTTATCAAGCTGGAGATGAAAGTTTAACTTGTAAAGAGCTTTTATCAAGAATTGATACTCTTGAAGTTAAACTTTCTAAAATGGGAAAAGATAAATTTATTCAAAAAACTGGAAATTTATTAGGTGGACCATTTTTTCTTTATGATTTATCAGAACCAGGAGCATTGGATTACTTAAAAAGAAGATTAGAACGATTAAAGCAATTATATAGCAAGTGTAGATAAATTATTCCTCCACACCAGCACTCATCAACATAGCTTTATTACTTGCTAACTGTTGATGTCTCAATATAAGAAAAAGCCTCTTTTTTACTTATAACTTTCCACATACTAGAAGTATGAGGTTTCCATTCACTAAGTTCGGAGGCAAAAACATCAGAAAGAATAGCCCGTCCAGTTGTTAAAGTATTAAACTCTACTATAAGATTTTCTGTGCATGACTTAGCATAAATAGGGTAAGAATAGTCTGTCTGATATTCCATCTTAATAGAAATCTTTATTTTAAGACTAGGAGTTTTTCCCTCTAAATTAAAATCACTTTCTTCAATTTCAAAATAATCAATCTCATATTTATCTAAAAGCTCTTGTGCTGCTATAATAGGAGATATTTTTTTTCTGCTTTCAATTTCACTACCAAATAACTCTAACTCTTTATATTCATAAATTTCTATTTTTGTATCATTTTTCATTACTTTCCTCCAATAATTTTTTCAAAGTTTTATTATCTATGCTATAACCTTTTGTTTTAAAATGTAAACATATAGCATTTATACTCATATTTCTTTTTTGAAGCCTTAAGGCCCATCTTTTGAGAAAAGCATACTTTTCATCTTTGTTTTTAAATATTCTTATTTTCATCTAATAGGCCTCTCTAGCAAAAGGAAATATTTTTTCAATATTTTTCTCTAAACATAATCCATCAAAACAACCTGGACGATGTTCTTTTTTCCTTTTTATCTTATTGTTAGTCATAAAATTATACATTTTATCGTTTAAATCTACAACACCATCTAAAACAAACCCTCTAAACTCTTTTAAAAGCTCATAAACCTCTTTTAACTCTTCTTTTGATGTAGAGGTAGCAATAGGCATAAAATGAGGATAATCAAAGATATTGAACTTTTGGAATAGGTCTAAAGTTGAAGCATTTGGATTTTCTTCTGAAAATTTTCTAATACTTTTTTTTGCACCCTCTTCTATTGGTAACTGCAAAATCTCTTTTATACTTATATCTTCATTTCTTTCATAAGCACTTAGCATCATTTCACTATCACTTCTATATGCAATACGAAGTTCTAGTTTGTCGTTTGATAGAGTATCTTTTTTAATAAAAAAACCTCTATCAAAAGCTATTCTATAATAATGATCTGATTTGTTTAATTTACCAGCTTTTATTAACTCTTTTATTAAAGCTACTACATCATCTTTTCTTTTTGTAGTAGCTTTATCTACAAAGTTAAATCATCACCTAAACTATTTAAAGAATATTTATTTAAAAGCTCTTGCATATCTTCAATTAATTTAGGATTTGAACTTATTATTTGAAGTTTTGCACCAATTGGTCTATCGTTTTCTTTTAGTTCTTCTAAATATGAAGTTTCACATTGATTGGAAAAAGTATCTAATATAGTTTCACCTGGAGCTTTTATTTCTTTAAATATATTTAACTCTTTTTCCTGTGTAAAAAATATAACACTATCTTTAAAATCATTAAATATAAATTTTTCATCTTGAGATAATTCAAAGTCCATTTTTACTAAAGAGTTTAGCCAGTTTCTAACCTCTTCATCATCTTCAACTACTCCATTTTTATCTACTGTTTTATCTTTACATAATTTTAAAACCATAAGATAAGTTTCATCATCTTTTTTGCATTTATCTTTTTTTATAAGTTCATTAAATCTTATAATCTCTTTTGATAGTTTTGAAACTCCACAACTTTCATAATCAACTGATACAAGCTTTTTATATAGTTTTTTATCTTCTATATCTTCTTTATTTAACTCATATTCATTTACCCAAACTTCAATTTTTTCTTTATCGTTTTCATTTAGGAAATAAACTCCTTTCCCCTCAACATCAACATATTCAAAAGAGTAAGAAACCCACTCACCAGCGAAAATACTATCTTTTACTTTTTTTGCATAATCTTCATCATTTAGTTTTTCTCTTTGCTTTTCAGCTTTTTCTAAAGCATTTTTTTCTTTATCGTAGCTATTTTTCCATTCTTTTATTTTTTTGAAATCGTTTGGATGCCTAAATGTTTTTTCAATTCGTTTATCATTTTCATCAAATCTAAGTTCTGCGTACTCTTCACCTTTGGAATGTTCACATAACCAGCACGAAGCACTAGCATAAATAAGCTCTTTTATCTTAGTCTCATACTCTTTATTATCCAAAAACTCTTTTTGCTCTTCTAGTTTCTCTAAACTCCATTTAACACTAGTTCTTATATCTTGTCTATTAATATTTCCTTCCAAATAATCTTCATATAGTTCTAATTGCTCTTCTAAGTCAGGCTCTTTTGATATCTCTTGTAATATATCTAAACCAATATCTGTTTTATTTGCTTTTAAATCTTTCAAAATCTCTTTATTTAGATTAAATATTGCAAATGCTTTGCTAATATAAGCTTTACTTTTTCCAACTGATTTTGCTAATTCTGTTTTTGTTTTATATTTTTCAGAATCCCAAATCTTTTTAATAGATGAAGCAATTTCAAAAGGAGTTAAATCATCCCGTTGTATATTTTCAATAAGTGCTACTTCATCAATCATAATATTTTTGCCATCTTTTACTATAGCTTTTACTGTTTTTGCTTGATTTACTAAGTGTGCTTTGTATCTTCTCTCACCAGCTACAATCATATATTTTTTATTTTCATCTTTTATTACTATTATCGGTTCTAGTAATCCATGTATTTTTATTGACTCCGCTAACTCTTTTATTTTCTCTTCATCAAAGTTTTTTCTTGGCTGGTCGGGATTTGGATATATTAATTTTATATCCAAATCTGTTAAGCCAATTAAACTACTTACTACACCTGTTTTTAAATCTGTTTTTTCTGTTACTTTTTCTAATGCCTCTAAATTCATAATTAACCCTTTAAATTAATAATTTCATTTGCTAAATCTTCAATTTGAAGTTTTGCTTTGTTGTTCTTTTTTGTAAGTTCAACAACACCTAAACCATTTCCAATAGATAGTTTTATATCGTTATTTCTTCTAATAATACTATTTAAGAAGAATGGATAACTTTTAGATATCTTCTCTTTTATAATTTCAATCTTTTTAGTATTTGAATGAATTTGATTAAGGAAAACTTTTATTTTACTCATATCAATTTCAAGCTGTTCTATAATCTTTCCAAAAGTCAATAAACCGATAATTTCAGTCGGGTCCGAACTGTAAGGAATAAGAATATTATCAGCACTTTGTAAAGCTAATCTGTTTAGTTCTGTATCATATCCACCAATATCAATGAATGTAATTCCATCGAAATCAGCATTTAAAAACTCTTCTAAGTCTTGGATATCATGAATTGATTCTATATTTAAAAGCTCTTTATCTGTTACAGCTCTTAGTTTATTTGCAAAAAATGTTGTTTGTTGAAAATCAATATCTGCAACTCTTACTTTTATATTTTGTTGTTGAATAGCTATAGCTAAATTCCATGTTAAAATGCTTTTCCCTACCCCACCTTTTGGGTAACCTATAATAAATGTTTTTTTCATAATAATCATCCTTTTTTTATTTTTCTAATAACCTACATTGAGAATAACTTACTGGCATAACTATATTCACTTGTGGAATCTCAATCCATATTATATTTTTTTCAAAATCTACACTTGATACATCATAAGTATTTTCTAAATACTCAACACTCATACCTCCAGTCCATTTAGTAGTAAAAAATTCATATAAAGACATTTTCTCAAGTTCACTTTTATGTGATTTTAAATCTTTTATTTCAGTTTTGAAATTAGAATTAAGTGTTTCAATCTCCATCTCAAGTTCTTCAACTTTATTCTTAAGAATTTCAACCTCTTTTTCATTAAAAAGTTCATTTTTTTCAAAGTCACTTAAAACTACAACTTTACCATTACTAAAAGTGTATTTATTTTCTTCATTTCCTAAATATTCGATAATCATTTTCTGCCTTTTTTTTAGTTTTCGCCAGCGAAATTTAAACTCTTTTTATTAACTCTTTCACTTTTTTTATTTTCCAATATAAATCGATTTCAACACCATTTATTTTTAATAAATCAGCTATTGAAATATATCCATATTCTAAACCATGCCCAAGATTTACAAGTCCATAGGCTTGTAATTGTTCAGTTTCTGCACTTGTATCAATTTCAGTTACAAACCAATCACACCCACCAACAAAATAATGTAAATGTATTTCTGCCTTTTCTCCTTTTCCCTCTTGCTCATAAGTTACTGGAGCATTTAAAATAGTCTCTTTTAACTTTGTTACTATCTCTTTAAAATGCTCTTTCTCTTCACCTCTTAAACAATCAGCTATAAAACTAAATTGCCCACCAGGAACAAATCTTCTTAATAATTCGCTTGTTTTCATCTTTACCACCTTATAAATTTAATTTATAATCAAGGGATAAAATATATTTATCCCTTTGTTATAAATTATTTGTTAAAATAATTACTTAGAAATTTTTCTAAATCTTCTGGAGTTTTAGAACCGTTTGCAATCGCCAAATTTTGAACGTCCTGGAACTCCTTAAAACTTTTAAAATTAAATTTTCCAAATCTAAAAGCTTTCATTTTCTTTTACCTCCTTTATAAATTTTGTTATTAAGCTGCTAAAATAAAGCCTTTTGCATATCTTGAGTAATAACCCATTTTATGAGATTTTAACCATGTGTTAAAAGCTTTAAATTCATCTTTTGATAAATTTTCACTTAGCTTTAAAACTTTTAAACTTTCACCTGTTTTTGTATGTTCAAAATCTTCAATTCTTCCCTCTTTAAACAAATCTTCAAACTCTTTTAAATCTTCATTTGTAAGAGCTGGAACATTTTTATTTTCTGTTGGTTTAGTTTGTTGAGTTGTTTTTTTAGTCTCTTTTACATAAACTGTTTCATAAACTTTTCTTACAACTGGAATAAGTTTCACATAAACAAAAACACCTTTTTCAAGTCTTTCAGCTGTTAAGTGTAAATATTTTGATTTAGTTGTTTTTCGTGGTTCTGTTTTAAATACTTGTTTTTTATTCAAAATTTCATGTTCAAAATCAACCCAATTTCTAGTAAGTTTTTTGATATAAATTGAATCATCTTTTTTATCTGTTATTTTAAAAACATCATAAGAACTTAATCCGCTAACATTCCATCTTTCACCAACTTTTATATAGTCTGTTTTCTCTGTTGTCTCTTCTGCTATATAATAAACTTCGTCTTTACAGATAGTTTTTTCTTTTAGTGTTTCTTCTTCTCCATCACCTAGTTTTATAACTGTATAGCTATTCCATTTGTCTATAAGTTTAAAATATTTGTCAAATAATTTTGTTTCTTTTTCTCTTTCCTCTTTTCTATATTTTGCCCAATCTTCAAAATTATCAACATTCCAAACCCTATGAATATCAATGCATAAGTTAATATTATGCTCTTCTTTATCTGTATAATAATAATCTTCTTCTGTTCTTCTAAAGCTATATTCTAAAGAATTAAAACCAAATACTCCAGAACCTTTTGCGATAATTTTTCCATTTTTTTCAATGTGCCAAGAGCTAGAACCTGGATTTTTTCCATATCTAATTTCTGGTAAATCACTAGTTATAAGCTCTTTTAATTCTACTTTTTCAGATAATTTATCAATCATAGCTTGAGCATTTTGTTTTTCACCTGGTGCAGCAGCTGCGTTATCTCTTAGAGCTTTTAATTTTTCTATTCTTTTTACTATTTTAGAATCAAAAGAACTTTTTATAAAATCTCCGCCTATTGTTCTATTATCATAATATTTATTATCTATTACGAGAACATAGCCATTTTTTACAGCTATTCCCTCCCATCTTGCGGGATCAAAATAATCTGTCATTGAATCGCTTCTATCTTCTTTAAAACCGTAAATTTTCCATCCAGTCGCCTCTAATCCATACATTAAAGCTATTAAACTACTTCTTTTTGTGTAATAATCAGCCATTTTTTTACCCTCTCTTTTTAAATATTTTTGTTTTTTTAATTTTGTTATATTTTTTAGAATGTGAATCTTTTTTCATTTCTAATTCATATTTTTTAATTTTTTTATAACTTAACCAGTCAGGTTTTATTTTTAACATTTTCCAAATTTTTTTAATTTCTAAAATGTGGTTATTTACATCACCCGCCCATAAATTTTTTTCGTGTCTATTTCCATTACCTAAAAAATATTTACAATCTTGAATAAGTCTTGAAAGCATCATATAATTAAAATTTTCCACTTTTAACCCCTTATATAATTTCTGTTTTTATTGGTTTTACTATTTCGCCAGCGAAATTTGATCTAATCAATTGATTAATACTTTTTAAACTTATTTGCTGCCATTTTCTATAGAACTGCTTACCAAGTATTATTTGGTTAGTGTAATAAGTACCGTTTGAATATCTTTTTACAACGTTTATTTTGTCCTTGTTATCCGTTGCATAATGCTCTATAACTATATTTTTTTTCATGCTTTACCCTTTTTATTTTTTGTAAGCTTTAAAGCTTCATTTATAAGAGCTTAAATAAGCTCTCACTAAAAAGCTTTGTTTTTAGTTTTATATTTATTTGTTTACTAGGTTCTTCGCCTTTCAACACTCACCAGGAAATATATAAAAGTCTGGTGCAACTCTAAAGCTGCTAATAGAGATTTTTAACATTAAACGATAAATCGTATTTTAAAAGAACTTGTTACGTTAATCCGTAACCATGTGAAAATATTACTCTCTTATTTTTTAAAGTTTGCTTAAAATTCCAATGATTATTAATAAAATTAATAAATTTACTAACTATTTTATAGTATTTATGTATTATATTTACAATTAAGTATTTTTATTAAAATTTTATTAAAATTCCAGACTCTCACCGCCCGCCCCTCATTTGCAAATTTTTTTAGAGGTTTTAGAGGTTTTAAAGCATTTAAAAGAGATAGTTTTTATTTTTAGGTAGTTTTTAAAGGCTGGACCCATTTTTTTTAAGAAATAGGAAATAAAAGAGAGATTAAGGGTAAAATATTATTTTTTTTGATTTGATGGAGTTTTTAAGAACTTTTTTAAAAGGTAGCGGATATTTAATCTACTGTGTTTATGTTGCTAGAGGTCTATATTATCGGGCTTTTAAGATTTTATTTTGTTTGCTCGGCAGTAAATTCGGCAGTAAAAAAGATATTTTTTTTCTTTTTTGCTTTTTTTTGCTCATTAAAAAGCTAAAAAATACCAGGCCCCAAATCCCCCAGACCCCATTGCCGCATCAAAAGCCCTACCCTACAAATGCAAGTTGTTAGAAAAAATATAGGTAAATAGGTTTGGATGCAAAAAAAATTTAAAAAAATTAAATGAAAAAATAGGAAATAGTGCATAAGAAAAAAAACAAATGAGGGGGCGGAGCGGAGCGGAGCATATGGGGTTATTGTATATTTTCCATGCTCACACTATTTCTTACTTTTCCAATAACTTCTATTTCATTTTTATCTGCATTTATAGTATTGTAAATTATATTGTCAGATTTTAATAAAACTAAATTATCTAAAAACTCTAGTCTTTTTATATATATTTCGCCAGCGTAATTTATTACATATACAGCATTATTAACTTCACTTAGATCATTAGTATCAACAAAGACTATAGAATTGCTCTTAATATTTGGTTCCATTGAATCACCTAAAACTCTTAAAGCATGAATATGTTTATAATTCATATCTTTCAAAAACATTTTAGGCATTATTATATATTCTAGTTCTTCACAATCTTCATTTATAAAGAGTTTTAAGGAGAGATTTGAAATGACTCCTAAAGAGTGGAGAAAAAATGGCTATAAAAACTACTCTACAAAGATTTTACAACAATCTCAAAAAGCTATGGAGTCAACAGCTGATTTTTCTAATATGATGCCAACTATTGTAAAAATGCCATATTATGAAAGTTTTTATATTAGAAATAGTGGTTATAACGCAAATATAAAAGAGTCATGGCAAAAACTCCAAACCTGGATTTTATCAAATGATATAAAAGAGTATAAAGAGATTGCATTATTTCATGATAATCCTACTATTACACCTTTAAGTGAGTGTCAGTATATTGCTTGTATAGTAACAGATGATAAAAATATAAAAAGTGATAGATTACCTAATTTTAAAATATCTGAGGGGGTTTATGCAAAGTTTGATTTAAAAGGAAGACAAGGTGATATTTTAAAATTTATTCACTGGGTTTATCATGAATGGCTTCCTCAAAGTGAGTTTGAAACTACAACAAAGCCTTCATATGTAATATATAGAAAAAACAATTTTTTAAATGAAGATAATGAGTTTGATTTAAGTTTTTATGTTTCTATAAATTTTTAAAAACTATTTTTGGTATTATTTTATTGCTATTGTTGCTTTTAGCATAGTTGGAATTATCATCTTATATTTACAAAAGACAAAAGATATTATTAGAGAGTTGCCACCTTTAGCTATGCCTAATACTGGTAATATGGGTTTACCAATATGCTTGTTTGCATATGGCTCACAAGGGTT
>CAKZOX010000179.1 GCA_937138295.1 uncultured Campylobacteraceae bacterium | reverse complement strand
AGCGGGAGACGAGACTCGAACTCGCGACAATCTGCTTGGAAGGCAGAGGCTCTAGCCAACTGAGCTACTCCCGCAACTATGGATGGGATAGCAGGATTCGAACCTGCGAATGACGGTACCAAAAACCGTTGCCTTACCACTTGGCGATACCCCAATCAAGTGAGCAGAATTATAATAAATAATTTCCGAAAAGTCAATAATTTTTAGATTAAATTTTGAAATTTTAGTTATAATTCTATAAATTAAAAATAATAAAATATCAAGTAAAAAGAAGATTATATGAACGCAATTCAAAGAGTTAAAGAAGCAATTGAAGAAATTCAAAAAGGTAATATGATTATCATGTTAGATGATGAAGATAGAGAAAATGAAGGTGACCTTGTATATGCAGCTGCATTGAGTACTCCTGAAAAAGTAAATTTCATGGCTACACATGCAAAAGGTTTAATTTGCGTATCAGTACCTAAAACTACAGCTCAAAGATTAGAATTAAATCCAATGGTAAATTCTAATACTTCTTCATATGAAACAGCATTTACAGTTTCTGTAGATGCAGCAACTGCTGAAACAGGTATTAGTGCAGGGGAAAGAGATGATACTATAAAAATTTTAGCAAATCCTATTGCTAATGCACAAGAATTAGTTAGACCAGGACATATATTTCCATTAATAGCAAAAGATGGTGGAGTGTTAGTTAGAACAGGTCATACAGAAGGAAGTGTTGATTTATGTAAATTAGCAGGTCTTGCAGGTGAAGCAGTAATTTGTGAAATCATGAAAGAAGATGGAACAATGGCTAGAAGAGATGACTTGGATATTTTTGCTGAAAAGCATAATATGAAACAAGTTTATATCTCTGATTTAGTAGAATATAGATTATCTCATGAAAAACTTGTAGAAGAAGTTACATCAAAAGAAGTGACGTTCTTTAACACAAAAGTAGAGCAAAAAGAGTTTAAAGATCATTTAGGAAATATTCATACAGTAATTTTATTTGGTGAAAAAAGTGATATAACACATGTTAAGTTTCATACAATAATTCCAGATATTCAACTATTTTTAAATGATGAGAAATTACATTCAATGCTTAAAACAATAAATTTCTTACAATCTAAAGGTGGTGTTTTAGTATTTTTAAGCGATGAAATCACTTCAAATGATGCTAAAAAAGATTATGGAATAGGGGCACAAATTTTAAATTCTTTAGAAATTAGTAAAATAAAACTAATGACAAGTGGTGGTAAACATTCATTTGTAGGTCTAAATGGATTTGGTCTAGAAATTTTAGAAGAAATTCAAATTGAGTGTTAATTAAACACTCAATTTGATATTTATTTACTACTACATTATTCCTGCAGCAGATTTAATCATGTCTAAAGTTCTTTGAGGAATAATCATCTCTTTAGATAATTCATTTTCATGTGATTTATAAAAATTAGAAGAAAGAATTTTATTGATTTTATCTTCAAACTTTTGAATAACAGTTTCTTGATGATCTCTATCTTCGATATTCAAGAAGTGCTTAGGGTCTTGATTTGAAACTCTAGCAAGTCTATGTTTGAATACCGATTCATTATCTGGGTCAACATTAAATAGATTACAGAATACATTATATACTTGATCTAGTTCTGAACTATATTTTTTGTATATTTCAAAAGAACTATCATTTAATAATGTACTAAAAGTAGGGTAATCTGTAAATAAAGATTTTAATTCATCTTCATCTATAGTGTCCTTCTCAACGTCATATTTTTTAGATAATAAGTGCTTTGCACAATAGTAAATAACTTCATCGTTATTCTTTTCAACGTCATTAATAAAATCTGATAATTTCATTTTTTTCTCCTATGTAGATTAAAAAGTAGCTATATATATTATAGCTACTTTTTTTATTTATAGGAAATTATATCTTATAGAATTGGTCCTGCAGCTGTGAAATCATATTCACTTTCTAAAGTTAAGTATTTTTTAAAGTTTTCAATATACATAGATGCTAATTTCTTTTTAGTTTCATCATATGCTTCTTTATCATCCCAAGTATTTCTAGGGTTTAATACTTCTGTATCAACACCTGCTAGAGTCTTAGGAATATCTAAATTAAATATAGGTAATGTTTCAAATTCAGAATTTTGAATTGAACCATCTAGTATTGCATTGATACAAGCTCTTGTATTTTTAATACTCATTCTTGAACCAACACCATAAGGACCACCTGTCCATCCTGTATTAACTAAATATACATTTACATTGTGTTTATCGATCTTTTGACCTAATAACTCAGCATAAATTGTAGGATTAAGAGGTAAGAAGGCTTCCCCAAAACAAGACGAGAATGTCGCGATTGGTTCAGTAATTCCTCTTTCAGTACCTGCAACTTTAGCAGTATAACCACTTAAGAAGTAGTACATCGCTTGTTGTTTAGATAATTTTGCAACAGGAGGTAATACACCAAATGCATCAGCACATAGGAAGATGATATTTTGTGGGTGTCCACCTTTCATGTCTGGAGTGTGATTTGGAATATGATCTAATGGATAAGAAACTCTTGTATTCTCAGTTTTTGAACCATCAGTAAAATCTACAACACCATTTTCATCAGCAACTACATTTTCTAATATAGCACCTTTTTTAATAGCATTGAAAATTTCTGGTTCACTATCACCATCAAGGTTAATTACTTTTGCGTAACATCCACCTTCAAAGTTAAAGATACCTTCATCATCCCAACCATGTTCATCATCACCAATTAAAGCTCTGTTTGGATCAGTTGATAATGTAGTTTTACCTGTTCCTGATAAACCAAAGAATAGTGCTGTGTCACCATCTTTACCAATATTTGCAGAACAATGCATTGGTAATTTACCTTCTAATGGAAGCCAGTAATTCATCATAGAGAATACACCTTTTTTCATTTCACCAGCGTACCAAGTACCACCAATGATTGCAGTGTTTTCTTCTACATTAAATACTACATAAACTTCTGAATGTAAACCATGACTAGCATAAGCCATGTCAACTGTTTTACATGAATTGTAAACAGTAAATTCAGGTTCAAAGTTCTCTAACTCTTCTTGAGTCTCAGGAACAATAAACATATTTTGTACAAAGTGAGCTTGCCAAGCCACTTCTGTGATGAACCTTACAGATTTTCTAGAATCTAATGATGCTCCACAATAAACATCAGTTACATATAGGTCTTTATTACTTAATTGTTTTTTTGAATTATTTAATAAATCATTATATACATTTGCAGATACTTTTTGATTTATGTCTCCCCAAGCAATATATTTATTACTTGGATCTTGATTTACAAAGAATTTGTCTTTTGGACTTCTTCCAGTAAAAATTCCAGTATCAATCATTAATGCACCAGTAGAAGATACTTTCGCACCTTCGTTTTCTACTGCGTGATTAATTAATGTGTCTACATCTAGATTCCTGTGTACAGTTCCTACGTTTTCTAAACCTAAATTATCTTTAATTTCAGACATAATTTCTCTTTTTTCCTACTAATTTAATTTATTTGAATATTGATATTAATACTCCTGCTGCTACCGCTGAACCGATAACACCAGCCACATTTGGACCCATAGCATGCATCAATAAAATATTTGACTTATCATACTGTTGTCCTTCTTTACTTACAACTCTTGCTGCCATCGGAACGGCAGATACACCAGCTGCACCAATTAGTGGATTTATTTTAGCTTCATTAGATAAGAACATGTTCATTATTTTACCCATAATAACTCCCATAGCTGTTCCAACTGCGAATGCTAATAAACCAATCGCCATAATTCCTAATGTTTCTGTAACTAAGAAAGATTCAGCTGCTAGTTTAGAACCAACACCTAATCCTAAGAAAATAGTTACAACATTAATTAAAGCATTTTGCATTGTATCAGAAAGTCTATCAACAACTCCTGATTCTTTAGCAAAATTACCAAAACATAATGCACCAATTAAAGGAGCAGCATCAGGTAAAATTAATAATGCAAGGATAACTACTACAATTGGGAAAAGAATTTTTTCTAATTTTGTAACTTTTCTAATTGCAGGCATTTTAATTCTTCTTTCTGCTTCTGAAGTTAAAGCTCTCATAATTGGAGGTTGAATTACAGGTACTAATGCCATATATGAGTATGCAGCAACAGCAATTGCTCCTAATAATTCAGGTGCTAAAGCAGAAGCAATAAAAATTGATGTTGGACCATCAGCTCCACCAATAATTGAAATTGCAGCAGCTTGTTCAAGTGTAAATTCCATACCTGGTACATATTGTGATAATACAATTGCACCTACTAATGAACCAAAAATACCAAACTGAGCAGCACCACCAAGTAGAGCTGTTTTAGGGTTCGCTAATAAAGGACCAAAGTCTGTCATAGCTCCAACACCCATAAAAATTAGTAAAGGGAAGAATTCATTAGCAATCCCCATGTTGTAGATAATTCCTAGCATTCCATCTTCACCCGCCATTTCAGCGATAGGAATATTAGCTAGTAATCCACCAAAACCGATAGGAATTAATAATAATGGTTCAAAACCTTTTTTTATTGCTAAGTAGAATAATATGAAACAAATTAGAATCATAATAATTCTACCACCACTTTGCATGAATGTACTCATATATTCACCATGAGGACCTTTTAATCCTTCTTGTGGTTCTAAAATAGCTTTTAATCCTGTAGTATCATAAAATGATCCTATTAATTCACCCATTGTTTTTGATTGGTACTCTTGTGGAGCTTCCACTGTTTCTACAGGTGCACTTGCGGCATTAGCTGAAAAGCTAAATACTGTAGCTAGCAATAATAAAATTGAGATAAAACTTTTTTTCATTTTTCTATTCTCCAACACAATTAGCCAATTGTCGCTAATTGTTGACCTTCTTCAACAGATTCATTTGGAGATACATTAATAGATGTAATAGTTCCTGCTTGTGGTGCGTTAATATCGATTTCCATTTTCATTGCTTCTAAAATCATGATTGGTTGATCTTTTTCAACAACATCACCAACATTAACTAAAATTTTCCATACATTACCATTTACAGCAGCATCAACATTTAAACCTTCTCCTGAAGATGCTTCTGATGAAGCTGTAACACCTGGAGTAGCAGGTGCTGCATCTGCAGCAACTGGAGTGATTTTGATATCAGCATTTCCCTCTGCAACAGTTACATTAAATTTTTGTCCATCAACTACAACAGTATAATTTCCAGTAGCGTTACCCATAGTATTTTCCCCTTTATTTTCATCACTATTTTTTCTAACATTTAAAGGTGATTCACCTTTTAAGAAAGCTATACCTTTTTCATCACAAGCAGCTGCAATAAAAATATTTTCATCAGTTGCTTCAATGTTTTCTTTTTCTAGTCTTTCTTTCCATACAGATACTTTCTTTTTATCATCTCTATCAGCAATATCTAATGGATTTTCTTTTGTAGGTTCTAACTTTAATTTTTCAGAAGCTAATGCAACTATTTCTGGATCTGGCTCAACTGGAGTCTTACCAAAGTATCCAAGTACCATTCTTCCATATCCTGGAGCAATTTGTTTCCAAGGTCCAAACATTACGTTTGCATAAGCTTGTTGCCAATAAAATTGAGAAACAGGAGTTACAGATGTACCATATCCACCTTTTTCTACAACTTCTTGCATTGCTTTAATTACTTGAGGGAATTTATCTAATGTTCCACTATCTCTCATCATTTGAGTGTTTGCAGTTAATGCTCCACCTGGCATTGGTGAGAATGGAATTAGTGGTGAAACTTGTGTAGCTTCAGGTGGCATAAAGTAATCAGATAAACAATCGTTTAATACTTCTTCATACTTTAAGATTTTTTCAGTAGTTAATCCACCTAAATCATAACCTTTACCTTTAACAGCATGAAGCATAGTTAAGATATCAGGTTGTGAAGTACCACCTGAAACAGGAGCAGCTGCTAAGTCAATACCATCTGCACCAGCTTCTAATGCAGCTAAGTAACCAGCTACAGAAACACCAGCTGTTTCATGTGTATGTAATCTAATATGAGTATCATCACCAACAAGTTTTCTTGCCATTTGGATAGTCTCATATACTTTTTGAGGTGAAGATGTTCCTGATGCATCTTTGAAACATAATGAATCAAATGGTAAACCACTATCAAGTATATTTCTTAATGTTTTTTCATAAAATGGAACATCATGTGCACCTGTACATCCAGGAGGTAAATCCATTAATGTAACAACAACTTCATGGTTTAAACCATATTTTTTGATACATTCTGCTGAATATTCTAGATTTTGTACGTCGTTAAGTGCGTCGAAGTTTCTGATAGTTGTAGTTCCATGTTTTGCAAACATTTTAGCGTGTAGGTCGATTAGTTCTCTTGAACCAGTGTCTAGCATTACAGTGTTAATACCTCTTGCTAGGGTTTGTAGATTGGCGTCTGGTCCGACTATCTCCCTAAACTTATCCATCATCTCAAAAGCATTTTCTTGAAGATAAAAGAATAAAGATTGGAATCTAGCTCCTCCACCAAATTCAAAGTGGGTGATACCAGCTTCTTTTGCTGCTTCAACTGCAGGAAAGAAGTCATCCATTAATACTCTTCCTCCAAAGACAGATTGGAATCCATCTCTAAAAGTAGTATCCATGACATCAATATATTTTTTAGCCATAATTATTAACCTTTTGAATTGTTATGATGTTGTACTGCAGCAGTAATTGCGGCAACTTTTGCAGCGTTGTTCGTAGAACCTTTGTTAGACATAGGTTTCTTTGGAACTGGATTTTCCTTATTCTCTGGGAAAAGCTTTGGTATGATGTTACCTTGAATCTTTAAAAGTACAATCATAATAACTAAGAATGTGAATACAACTCCCATTCCAAGCATCATAAATTTTAAAGCTTCATTAATTAAATTTATTTCCATAATACTCTCCGTGTTTTACACTTGAATTATTGAACGATATAATATATTAAATATGCTTTATAAATATTTAGCGATTATATAATTTTTTTATAAATTTAAGAAAAAGTTTAAAATTATAAAATTTTATCTCCAATAACGTATAAATAGTTATCTAGAGTGTTAATAATCTTTAAAAATTGTGTCTTAGTTTTAGTTATTTTTTTCATCATAATAAGATCCTTTTTAAAATAGTTAACAAATATTAATATTTTTTTGAGAAGACCTTGAAAAATATTTCAAATTGTAATATAATTTCACAAATACATAAAAAAAGGAAAATTTATGTTAATAGTTAGTGAAATTATTGAAAAAATTAAAGATATTTTGAGTTCCGATGGAAAAAATGGAAAAGTTTTTGATAAAGATGTTGCTACAAGCCTTGAAATTACTCAAGCAAATTTTGCAACAATGAAAAATAGAGGCAAAATTCCATATGAAAATATCCTAAATTTTTGTGCTAAAAAAAAGATCTCAATTAATTGGCTTTTATATAATCAAGATCCAGGCTCTTTAGTAGATACAACTGATAAATATTGGATTAAATACTTTCCTAGTGTTTCCGTTAGTGCAGGTGGTGGTGCTTTTGAAAATGAAGATGATTTTGAGACATTAGATGTGCCTCCATATTTTATTGATATGCTAGGTGGCCCTGAAAATCTAAAAAATATTGAAGCTATTAATGTAACTGGTGATTCTATGGAGCCTACATTAAATAATGACAATATAGTGTTTCTTGATAGAAGTAAAGATAATACAAGTAGAGAAGGGGTTTATGCTTTTACTACTAATCATGGTTTATTTGTAAAAAGAATACAAAAAAGAGTTGACGGAAAGTTAGATATTATTTCAGATAACAAAGATTATCCTGTTCAAGTATTGGTTCCTAGTGAAATAAATATTTTAGGAAAAGTTGTAGGTTCTTTTGGAAAAATTTACTAAAAAAGAGTTTGCTCTTTTTTAGTATCATCTAATTCTTTAATAATTAAATTATAAGAAAAACCTATAATATAACATGCATTAAAATTACTTTCTTTTAAAATATCTTTTAATTGTTTAATATCATTTAGTTTTTTTATTTTACTTGATAATAGTGTATTTTCATTTTTTGATAAAAATATTGTTTTACCATATGAAAAGTGCTTATTTAAAAATTTAATTTCATTTGCATTTAAATCATCATTATCTTCTTGGCATAATATAAACTTTTCACTTCTACCATGCTCAATTACATTTAGTTTTTTATCAAGGAAAATAGGTTTAAAGTAATTAGAGTTTTTAATTTTAATATTATCAAAATTTACTTTATCAAAAAAATAAACATCTAAAAAAGAATCAATGTAAAGTTTTGGAACTCTAATTCTTTGAAAATATTCATCTTCATATGTAAATGAAGTTTCAAACATTGAGTGTTCAATAAAGTTGTTTACACTATGTTTTTTATTGAATATTTTATAATTTGGATAAATAGATTTTAATAGTTCTTCATTATTTGAAAACAGGTAACTATCTTCACTAATGTCATCTAAATTTGAAATAAATTTATCTAAGTTTTTATTTAATAAATAAGTATTGTGAAACTTTTGTTCATCTAATAAATAAAAAGAGTAGTTATCACAATAATAAGCATTAAGATTTTTAAGAGCAAGTTTATATCTGATTAAAGAATATATACTTTTTTGGATATTAACAACTTTTATCCAAGCGATTTCTTCATCTAGTATTTCAACATCTTCTAAATCATATACTATACAAAATGCACCTTTTTGAACTGCTTCTTTTATATCGTCATGATTTTTGGCAAAAAAAAGATCTCCTTCTTTTACCTTTGTAATATTTAATTTAAATGAATAAATAAATGAGATAAATGGAGAGTTTTTAAGCTCACCATTTAATATATCTGTAACCGAAGTTATATTCACTAGCTTATTTTTGTTCCAGATTTTTTTGGAGCTTCTGGTCTAATTAAAGATAATCCATTTTCATCCTTAGCTGCCATTAGCATACCTTCACTAAGCATTCCCATTAGTTTTGCAGGTTTTAGGTTTGCAACTACACATGCTTGAGTTCCAACTAAATCTTCAGCACTATAAAACTCTTTAATTCCAGCTAAAATTTGTCTATTTCTTCCTTCACCTAAATCAACTTGTAATTTTAATAGTTTCTTAGATTTTGGAACTTCTTGGGCTTCTACTATTGTTCCAATTTTTAATGAAGTTTCAAAGAATTGGTCAATAGTAATTAAGTTATCATCTTCTTCTTTTGATTCTTCTTTTTTAGGTGTTTCTTTTTTAGTTTCTTGTTTTTGTTCTTCTTTTTCATTTGAAGGTTGAGTTAATAAAATCTCTTCAATTCTTGGGAATAATTGATCAACTTTTGTAATAGTAGTAGTTGAAATTAATTCTCTGTTTGTAATTAGTTTTGTAAAGTTTTCATTAGAAATCTTAATTCCTAAAGACTCTGAAATTTTAGCAATTTTTTCTGGCATTACTGAATCTAAAAGTAATGAAACTTTAGCCATTATATTAGTAATAAGTGCTACTAAAGCCATAGCTTCTTCAGTTTTACCTTCTTTCATTTTTGCCCAAGGTTCATAATCACCAATTGCTTTATTTGCAATTGTTAAAATTTTCCAAATATCTTCAAGGTATCTATTTATTTGCATATTATATAAATATCCATCAAGATTATCTAAAAGTACATTTACTTCATCAAGCTCTTTTTGGTGGAATTTAGAAACATCTTTTGAATCAATTTTAAAGTCAAAATATTTACCACTCATACCTGAAATTCTATTTAGTAAGTTTCCTAAATCATTTCCAAGATCAGAGTTAATTCTGTCCATTAAAGCTTTTTGAGAAAAGTCTCCATCTTGTCCAAATGGTACTTCTCTAAGCATAAAGTATCTAAATGCATCTAATCCATAAGCATCTGCTACTTCTTTAGGATTTACTACATTTCCTTTAGATTTAGACATTTTTTGTCCATCTCTTGTCCACCAACCATGAGCTGCAATATGTTTTGGTAATGGTAAATCTAAAGACATTAAAAATGCTGGCCAATATATTGAGTGGAATCTTAAAATATCTTTTCCAACTAATTGAACATTTGCAGGCCAGAAGTTCATATTTTCTTCTTTGTCTCCATATCCTAAAGCTGTGATATAGTTCATCAAAGCATCTAACCAAACATACATTACGTGTTTTGGTTCATTCATACTTTCAGGTAATTTAACACCCCAATCAAATGAAGTTCTTGAAATTGAAAGGTCTTTTAATCCACCTTTTACGAAGTTTGTAATTTCATTTTTTTTGCTTCTTGGTAGAATACAATCTTCATTTTCTTCATACCATTTAATAAGTTTATCTTCATATTTTGATAATTTAAAGAAGTAACTTTCTTCTTTTACTATTGAAGTAGGTCTTCCACATTCAGGACAAAACTCTTCATCAACTAATTGTTTTTCTGTAAAAAATGTTTCACAAGGTACACAGTAAAAACCTTCATATTCACCTTTATAAATATCACCTTTATCAAACATTTTTTGGAATGCTTTTTGCACACCTAATTTATGTTCTTCATCAGTTGTTCTAATGAATTTATCATAAGTGATATCAAAATCATCCCATAAAGTTCTAAATTTTCCAGAAATTTCATCTGCATATTCTTGAGATGTTTTTCCTCTTTGTTCTGCACTTTGAGAAATTTTTTGACCGTGTTCATCTGTTCCTGTTAAAAAATAAGTATTATAACCAGCTAGTCTAGAATATCTAGCTAACATATCTGCAATAATAGTTGTGTACGCATGTCCGATGTGTGCTATATCATTTACATAATATATTGGAGTAGTTATATATACATTTTTACAAGTTTGTTCCATTTTTTACCTTTTTTAAATTTACTTTTTTAGAATTCAAATCCACCGCCTGAACCTTTGCTCATCGATTCATAAACGGCTAATACATATTTTTTTCTTAATTCGCATTCAAAGAATAATTCACAAGGATTGCAAGAATTAAAACCTTTGTCATTTTGACAAGATTGAAGAACTTTTAGTTGTTCTTCAAGTTTTAATTCCCACTCATCAAGAGTTTTATCTTCGTTGTTATGCATTTTTACTATAAACTTCTAATACTCTATTGATTTCAGTTTTTGAACCAAAGAAACATGGAGTTGTATCATGAATATGAGTAGTCTCAACTTCTAAAACTCTTTTGTGTCCATCAATAGCTCCACCATTTGCTTTTTCATATACAAATGCAAAAGGGAAAACTTCAAACAATTGTCTTAATTTTCCTTTTGGTCTATCACTTGTTCCTGGATAAGAGAATAATCCACCACCTTTTAATAGTATTTGATGTAAATCAGGAACCATACCACCTGAGTATCTTAATCTATATCCATCATTGAAAATATCATCTACCATCTCTTTATGATGTGATGTCCAACAGTTTTGAGTAGAACCAGGTGCTTTAATATTACCTTTTTCATTTAAAACAATATTTTGAATAAAATTAAATTTACCATCTTGTAATCTATACATTTTAACATCATCAATAGCTGTAACCATTTCAACTCTAGGTCCAAATACAACATACACAGATGCAATTATGTTTTTAGCATTAAATTCATTTTTGTAAATACCAAAAATAGAACCAACTGATAAATTAACATCTACTAAAGATGAACCATCTAATGGATCATAAGCGATTAAGTATTCACCATCTTCATTTAAGTCTACAATTGAGTCTTGTTCTTCTGAAACAATAGCTTTTATTGATGGTATTTTTTTAAATATATCTTCAATAATCTCATCACTTGCTATGTCAAGTTTTAATTGAGTATCTCCTGTAGAGTTTTCTTGTTCACTTTTTCCTGTGTCACCTGTCTCTATTAAATGTCTAATTTTTATAGCCGATTCTTCAATAGCTTCAATAATCTCTTGCATCAATTCTCTTTATTTAGTTTTAGGTTGGATTTTAACTAATTTTTGGTTAAATTACATTAAAAGAAATTTGAAGTATAATCTCGACAATTAAGGAGTAATATGAAAAGTATACTAATTGTTTTAATGTCGTTTTTTTTAGTTTCTTGTAGTTCAAAATCTGCATTGGAATATTTTGATAAAAGTGATATAGAAGCCAAAGCATTTCAAGAGAGTAAAAAAGGTGATTATTTAGAAAATGGAACACCAAAAGTTATACTTTGGGCTACATATTTAAACAATGTAGATGAAAAAAAATATAGAAAAAATGAGCAATTTTTAGTGTCTATTTATACTTCAAATAGCCAAACACAGTCTTTAAGAGATTTATCTTATGATTTTAACTTAAATTCTAAGGGTGCTTTTTATATTGAAAAATTAAATAAAGACAATGAAATGTTGAAATTAATTTCAAAGAATAATTGGGGTGAATATTACTTAATAATGTTCCAAAAAGAACAAAATGATAATTTAAAATTAGAGCTTACAAAAGATTCTAAAAGTATTATAGATTTATCTTTTGTAAAAGTTCAGTAGTAGTTAAATTTTTTTCTTTGTTTAGGTGATTGTAGTAAATTAGATAATTACCTAAAACTTTTTTACCATATTTTTTAGTTTGGTCATATGAAATAAATTCCATGCTAAAAAATGGGTCATACTTATACTTGTTTTTAAACAAATCTTTCTTTAACTGTTTTCTTAAATATCCAGCTCCACCATTGTATGCATATGCTACCATTAATATATTATTGTTAAATTGTTTATTTAATACATCTATGTGTTTTTTTGCATATTCGATATTTGTTTTTGGTAAAAACTGATGATAAATATTATATTCATCATTTTTTCTTTTTGCTAAATCTTCCGATAAAAATGGCATAATTTGCATAACACCTTGTGCTGTAGCATAAGATATAGCTGAAGGTATAAAGTTACTTTCTTGTTTTGCAATAGAGTACATTAAAGCTTTACTATCTAAATCAAATTGATTAAAAACATCTTCATACGGAGTTATAAAATACTGTTTTTTATATCTATGAAATTTTTGTAAAATATAAACATAATGAGGTAATGTATTTTCATCTGTGAAGATATTGTAATATTTATTTAGTTTATCTTCATCTACACCCTTTCTAACATCATCAAGAACTTTTATCCATTCAAACTGATCTACATAGTTAAAGTTTGATACTTCTTGTTTTAAAGGTACATCAAACTCTATATTTTCTATTTGTTTATTTAGTTTTTCTTTTGCATATATAGAATAAATATTTACATCCCATGAGTTAGCAAGTTCATCTAAATACTTGTTGTTGTTTGAAAGTTTGTATTGCCAAAAAAGAACATTATCTTTATCCATTTTATAATAGGCTTTTTTATATGCAACATCTAAAAAGTTTAGAGCTATTTCTTCTTTTTCATATTTTATAGCATTTATTGCTAAAGTAAAAGAAGTTTTAAAGTCATATTTATCATTAGCTTCAAGATTTAAAAATGATTTTTGTGCTGTTTTATATATGTTATTCATAGAAATTAAAGATATAAAATTCGGGAATTTTTTGTGTTCAGATAATTTTTCTAAAAACTTTTTTGAATATGGTTTGTTAAAATTCCATAATCTAAAATTACTATTTGTATCAAAAAATAGCCTATAAAATCTATTTATATGCTCATTTTCTAAAGCTTTTAATCTATTTTTTTCTAATAGTATTTCTAAATCATTTTTTAAAGTAGGGTAGTCATTAATTCTTGAAATTATCCTCTTTAAATCTTTTCTACTTAATTTAGTTGCTTCATTGATTGTAATTCCTAAAGCCAAACATCTATCATCTTTTTTATAAAGTTCTTTTAGGCTACTTGTATAGCATTCATATTCATAATCATCTAAGGTTGAGAAGTTTTTAGAAAAAGCTTTTTTTACTCGACCGTTTTTATTTCTAGCCATTTCTAATGCTTTTAAAGCTTCCGTTTCTGATATGTTTTCTTTGTTTAGAAATTGGATTATAAAAAAGTCTTTGGCATAAGATTTTGGTTTTTGTTCTAACCACTCAAGGTTTACTTCAAAATCATTTTTTAGAAAAGAAGTATTTTCTATAGAAGCATTTAGACTTAATGCACAAATTGCACTAAGCCATATTGTTTTTTTAAGCATTTTAATAGAAAAGTTGACCTAAGAATGTTTCTATAAATATTAAAATTAATATTAATATTACAGGAGCAAGGTCCATTCCTCCAAACACTGTAGGTATATATCTTCTGATAAGTGCGTATGCAGGCTCAGTTAGTCTATACAACATTTGTACGATAGGATTATATGGATCTGGTTTTACCCAAGATAAAATTGCAGAAATTATGATAATCCATTTGTATAAGAAAACTACAGTTAAAACAACTGTTAAAATTGATGATAATAATGCATCTATCATTTTAAAATTTCTCCTAAATAGTTTTTAATTAATGGATAAATTTCATTTAAATCTGGTCCATTTTCTTTGTTTGTAAATAGTAATCTTAAAATTTTAGCTGATTTTTCTTCTGATATTTTAACATTATCTAAAATATATTTTTCTAAATCTTTAAAATTATCAATATATGGTGCTTTTGCTAAAGATTGTTTTATTGTTTCAAATTCATTTTCCATATTATTAGGAGCTTTTTTATTACTAAATACACCATCAATAATATTTTTTACATCTTTAATTGTACTTGCTTCATCTAAGTACAATTTTGCTAATTTACCTAAATCAGCATCTGCAAATCCTAAGATTTTTGATAATCTCATATCTTCAATATCTTTTAGATGTTGTTTATTTAAATCTTTTAATTTCTCAAAATCTAATTCTATTTCTTCTTTAGAAATATTTTTTACATCAAACCATTCAATTGCTTCTTCTAATGTAAAAATTTCTTTTGGTGTTTTATTACTTATTAATACTAAATAATTAGCAATGGCACTTGGTAAATATCCTTCATCAATTAAAGATTTAACGCTAATATTATTTTTAATCGAAGGAATATGTGTGTAGTTTATCTCTTTATCATATCCTAAAAGATTTCTAATATGAATTTGTCTAGCAGTATTTATTAAATGTTTTTCATCTCTAATAACAGTTGAAATATTCATTAACATATCATCTAATGAACATGCATAATTATATGTTGGGTTTTTGTTATGATTTAATATAAAAAAAGCATCTATTTCATCAGGTGTAAACTCTTTTGGGCCAAATAAACCATCTGTAAATTTTATATTTTCAGTTGGTTTTGCAATTCTTACAGTAAATGGAGCATTTGTATTTAATACAGTTTCATCAGATAAAGTTTGACAAAAACCATCGTAAGTAGGAACTTTACCTTCTTTTATAGCATTTTGTTTTAATTCATCAAGTTTTTCATCTCCACAAAAACATGAAAAAGCATTTTTTTGAGCCATTAATTGCATAGCTAACTTTTGATGATACTTTAATGAATCACTTTGGTGAACTACACCTTTGTAATCCATTGAAAAAAGATTTAAAATTTCTAAGATTTCTTTATCTTTTCCTTCTATTACTGCATCTTTATCAGTATCATCAATTCTTACAACTAAATCTTGGTTTAACTGTTTTGAAACAATATAATTAACTATTGCAATTCTTAAATCAGATACTGTCAAATCTTTAGTTGGACTAGGTGAAAATCTTAACAAATTTAATTCCTTACTATTGAAAATGTAATGTTTTTAATCTCATCATGAGATTTTATAAAGCTATTTAAATCATCTAAATCTAAACTTGCAATTTTATCAAGTTCAATTTTTGGATAATCTTGTTTTAAACCTCTATAATAAAGCATAAATGCTCTGTTTAATCTTTGAGATAATGTTTCAGTTCTTAAAGGTTCACTACCACTTAAAAAGTTTTTAGCAGCTTGTAGTTCTTCTTTTGTAACTCCATTTTTAATAAAGTCTTCAACAATAGTTTCAACTAACTGAACAGCTTCATCACTATTTTCATTTTTAGTTTGTAAATATCCACTAAAATATGAATGAGATTTATTAACTAAAATATTTCCATAAGCACTATAAGCTAAACCTCTTTTTACTCTAATTTCTTCCATTAATCTTGAACCAAAACCAGAACCACCTAAAATAAATGATGCAACCTTTGCTTTGTAGTAATTTTCATCATCTGATTTCATATCAAAAGGACTTCCAAAATAGATATATGCTTGTTGTGTATCTTTTTTTAAAGTTTGCTTTGAAGTTTCTTTAGCTGTAACTTCAATATGCTTAAGCTGGTTTTTGTTTTCAGAATTTAAATTCTCTAAAAGTTTATTTAATTTTTTTTCTAGTTCTTTAAAACTAATATCTCCACCTGCAACTACAATAAGATTATTCAAATCTAATACGTTGTTTAAAAACTTCTTTATGTCTTTTAAATCAATTTTAGAAATAGAGTCAATAGTTCCATTTGAAGGTTTTTCTAGTGCTGTATCTTTAAAAAGTACTGACTTTAAAGCTACTTTTGATACGTAGTCATAATCGTTTTCTTTTCTATTTAAAGAACCCGTTTGAATCACTTTTAACTTTTCTAATGTTTCTTGAGAATAATTTGGATCATCTAATAAATCTTTTAGAAGATTGAAACCTTTTTTTGATTTTTCTTTTAATGATGACATCTCAACAACAAATGTTTCAAAGCCAACATCTGCATCAATTGAAATTGCATTCTCTTCTAAGATTGATGCAAATTTAACTGAACCTAACTTTTTTGTACCTTCATCTAAAAGTTTAGATGAAAGCTTTGCTAGACCAGCTTTTTTGTTATCTTGAATACTTCCTGAGTTTGTAAAAACTAATTGTAAATTTACAATAGGTAATGATTCCTGTTTTTCAAATATTACAGGAATGCTTAAACCTTTTATGTTTAATTGCTTAATTTTAGCCGACATTTAAAATTCCTCGTAATTTATTAAAATCTTTCTAATACTTCGTATGCAGTATTTCTTTTTGCTGGTTTTTCACCAACATCTTTTATTAGTCTAATCATTTCATCTTGATTCATTCTATTAGCAGCACCTGCTGCTTTTACTACATTTTCTTCCATCATAGTACTACCTAAGTCATTTGCTCCAAATTTTAATGCAAGCTGACCTACATATGAACCTTGAGTTACCCAAGAACTCTGCATGTTTTTAAAATTGTCTAAATAAAGTCTAGAAACAGCTAGTAATCTTAAATATCTATTTGAAGATTGTGGTTTAATTTCTGGATGTTCTTCTAATAATTTTGTGTTTTGTCCTTGAAATGACCACATAATAAATGCTCTAAAACCACCAGTTTCATCTTGTAGTTTTCTTAAATGTTCCCAGTGTTCGATTATTTCTTCATCAGTTTCAACAGTACCAAACATCATAGTTGCTGTTGTTTTCATACCAATAGAATGAGCTAATCTATGAACTTCTAACCATTCAGCTGTGTCCATTTTTTTAGGTGCTATAACATCTCTTACTCTATCACTTAAAATTTCAGCACCAGCACCTGGTATTGAGCTTAAACCTTTAGCTTGAAGTCTTTTTAAAACCTCTAACTTTGAAATTCTAGAAACTCTAGCTATAAAATCTATTTCAATAGCTGAAAAACCATGAATAGTTATTTGAGGATATTTAGTATGAATGTGATACACTAATTCTTCATAATAATCAATTTTTAATTTTGGATGAACTCCACCTTGGAAAAGAATTTGAGTTCCACCAATTTCTAGTAATTCATCAATTTTTTTATCAATTTCTTCAAATTTTAAGACATAAGAATCATCGTCTCTTCCATGTCTATAAAAAGCACAAAATTTACAATCAACCCAACAAACATTAGTGTAGTTGATATTTCTATCAACAATAAAAGTAGTAGTTTTATCTGGGTGTAATGACTCTTTTTTTTGTGTTGCTAATTCACCTAGTTCTAGTAAAGAAGCATTTTTTATTAAATCTAATGCTTCTTCATTTGTAATTCTTCTATTTACAATACTTTTATCAATATTTGATTGAATTTTTTTAGTCATTTTTAGAATCCTGCCCCTAATTGGAATTCAAATGTTGACGTTGAATCACCTTCTTCATCATCCAGTGGATTTGAGAAGATTAATTGAAGCGGTCCAAATGGAGAAATCCACTCTAAAACAGCACCAACACTTGATCTTTGAATTTCTGTGAAATCATCTTTACCTATAGTACCATAATCATAAAACATTGACCATCTCATTTTGGCACTTGGTACTAAAGGAAAGTTCATTTCAACTGAATTAGATGTCATATACTTATATGGCTCAGTTACATAACCAGTATTATTAGTTGGGAATGAGTAAGACTCAAACCCTCTTAAAGTTTTTGGTCCACCTAAATATAAAGAATCACCTTGATTAACTTGACCTAAATCTTCTAATAAAGAAACTTGACCTTTGTATCTAAAGATCCAGTCTAAATCAAAGGCATCATTAAGAGAGTTGAAGTATCTTAATGTGTTTGTAGATTTAATGTATTTTGAATCTCCACCAAGCCCTGCAATTTCAGCTGATAATCCAACTTTGAAACCTTCTCTTGGTAAGTAAAAATCATCTGTGTTATTGAAATTAATATATGGTGTGATTGAACTTGTAATATAATCTGTATTAGTATATTTTTGACCTTTTGTAGGGTCATAAACAAATGTATCAACATATGTATAATCTTCCTCTACAAAGTCAAATCTATATTTTAAACCAGCATATAAATCCCTAACAACTTCTTTACCAGCACTTACACTAAATCCTGTCATATTTATATTTGATTCGTATTCTGTTCTATCAATTTCTCTATCTGATTTATGAATTTCAATAGAACCATTATAGTTACTATCATTAATAGAAGGATTTGATAAACTCAGTGAGAAATTTGTTTGTTGCTTTGAAAGGTCTGCACTTAAAGATAGACCAAGTCCTGAACCAAATACATTTTTATCAGATACAGAACCATTAACCATCATTCCATCATATGAACCATATCCTCCACCAATCATAAGTGAACCTGTTGCTGCTTCAACAACTTTTACTGAAATATCTACTTTATCAGCACTTACTCTTTTTTGCTCAATAATTACATCATCAAAGAAACCACTTCTTTTTAGTTTTGATTTTGAATCATTGAAATCAGTTAATGAAAATAAATCTCCAGGAGCTAAATAAACATTTCTTCTAATAACTCTATCAAGTGTTCTAAAGTTTCCTGAAATTTTTACATCATTAATATAAACTTTTTCACCAGGAATTACACTAAATACAACATTTACTTTAGAATCTTCTTTGTTTTTTTGAATGTCAAATTTAACATTAGCAAAAGCATAACCTTTGTCAGCAACTGCTGTTCTTATCATTTCTTGGTCTTTTCTTAACTTTTTAATATTAAAAGTTCTATCTACCTTTAATGATAACTCTTCATAAAGTTTTTCTTTATCTACTATTTTAGAATCAGCATAAATAATAATTTCATTTATAGAATAAGTATTACCTTCTTCAATGAAATATTCTAAGTTAGCTTCATTTGATGCAAAATCAATATTTAAATATGGTTCTTTTACTTTTGCGTCAAGAAAACCTTTTTCAAAATATAGTTCATTCATTCTTCTTGCATCAAATTGTAATTGGTCAATTTTAACTTCACCATCATTTTGTCCAAAGAACCATGAAGCCATTTCAATAGGTTTATTTGCTGTTACAGTGTCAAAATCATCTTGGTCAAGTTCTTCAGCACCATAATATTTAGCATCAGTAATTACAATAGGTTCACCTTTGTTTACTGAAAAAGTAAGTTTTAAAGATTGCTCATTTATTTCTTCAATATCAGCTTCAACTACAGAATTAATATATCCTTCACTTTCTAAAAGATCCAATAGTACTTGTTTTGCACTTTCAACTTTTGCTTTAGTAAATAAAGAACCTTTATCTATTTTCATTGCTTTTTTTATTGCAGTGATTTCTTCTTCTCTTTGTTTGTAACCATCTATTTCAACAGCTACAATTGAAGGTTTTTCTTTAAATTCTAGTGTGATATTTCCATTTTCATTATAAAATTTAATATCATCAAAATATCCAAATGTATAGAATTTTTTTAGAGCTTTGTTTAATTTATCAAAATCTAATTCATCTGAAACTTTCATATCTAATGTTTCATTTACAACATCTGGGGAAATTCTTGTTAAATTTTTTAAATCAATAGATTTAATCGTTTGTGAATATAATGCAGTAGAGCATACAAGCGAAAGTAGTATTAATTTCTTTTTCACGTTCATCCTTAAAACTTCTTATTTTTTAGCATAGAATATACCTAAATTCAGTTTATATAAATATTAACAAGATGATATATTTAGTTATGATAAATTCTATTAAGAAAATAATTTTTTCTATAATATAATTGTCGTATTTATACCACATCACTAAAGCTATAAAATAGATAGATTACTATAAAATTGTAACAGATAATATAAATTGTGATAGGGGAAAGTTATTTTGAGTAATAATAAAGTTAATATTTTAATTGCTGATGATGAAATTTTAAATGTTAAGATAATTGAAAAATTTCTTTTAGATTCAGGCTACAATGTTTTAACTGCTTCTGATGGTTTTGAAGCGTTAGAAATTATAAAAAGTAATGAAATTGATTTGATTTTATTAGACATACAAATGCCTGAATTAGATGGTTTTGAAACTTCTAAAAAGATTAAAAGTCTTGAAAAATATTCTGAAATACCTATCATATTTTTAACAGCAAGTACAAAAGAAGAAGATTTAACAAAAGCTTTTTCAATTGGAGCAGTTGATTATATAAATAAACCTATAATTAAAGTTGAGTTATTATCTAGAATCAATATACATTTAAAACTATATTCTTATCAACATGATTTAAAAAATATAATAAAAGAACAAACATCAATAATTAAAGAAAAATCAGAAGCATTAATTGAAAAGCTTTATATTGATGAAAATACAGGCTTAAAAAATCTACTTGCACTGCAAGAAGAAATTGAAAGTAGAAAAAATGATTGGTTGTTTTTACTTGATATAAATGATTTTAACGTAATCAATAAACTTTATGGATTTAAATTTGGAGATGTAGTTTTACAAAAAATATCATCTCTTTTAAAAGAAATTCTTTCATCTAAAGTGACTATTTTTAAACTTCCTTCTGATAGGTTCGCAATAATAATTCCAAAAAATGATTTCTCAGCTTTAGATATTGAAGCAAAATGTGAAAAAATCTTTTCATTTTTTGATATAAATGAAATAGTCTTAGACACAATAATTTCTTTAAAAATAAATTTTAATATTGGTGTAACTGTTATAAAAGACAGTAATACAATCATTGAAGCTGAATATGCCCTTGATTTATCTAAAAGATTAGGTAAAAGAAATTATTTTTTAATGACAGAAAATAATGATTACCTTGAAAATGAAAAAGATCAATTGTATTCATTATTTAAAACTAGAAGATATATTGAAAATGACTTAATTGTTCCATTCTTTCAGCCAATAGTAGATGCTAAAACTAAAGAAATATACAAATATGAAGCCTTGGCAAGAGTAATTGATAATGGAGAAATAATTCCTCCATTTAAGTTTTTAGATGCTGCTGTTAAACTTGGTTTAATGCAAAACATTACAAAAACGATTATTAAAAAATCTTGTAAAATCTTTGAAAATTCTAAGATAGGTTTTTCAATTAATTTTACAGATAGAGATTTAGTTGATAAAAGTGTAATTGATACACTCGTAAATTCTGCTAAAGAATTTAATATTGATAATACTCAAATTACAATAGAAATATTAGAAAATATAACCCTAATAGATAATAGTAATGACACGGTTTTTTCATCAATTTCTAATCTTAAAGATTTAGGTTTTCAAATTGCTATTGATGATTTTGGTAGTGAAAGTTCAAACTTTAGTAGGATTATTCATTTAAAAGCTGACTACTTAAAAATAGATGGGATTTTTATAAAAGACATTAAAAATGATAAAAATAAACAAAACATTACACTTTCTATAATCCAACTAGCACAAAACTTAGGAATTAAATCTGTCGCAGAATTTGTATCCGATGAAGAGACTTATAATATTTTAAAAGACTTTGGTGTTGATTATGTTCAAGGTTTTTATTTTGGCAAACCTGAAGAAAAATAATTTAAATATATAAGAAATCACTTTTTTAACATTAATTTGATTTATACTTGTAATAACTACTAATTAAGGAGTTGTTATGAGACCTAATGTAATTGATAGTAAGATTTTATATTTGAATGAATCACATGAAATAGATACTAATCTTTTTAAAGAAAGATTTAAAATAATAAATGAAAATAATTTTGATAATGTTGATTATGCATTAAATTTTTATGATTTTTCACTTATTATTATTGATATTACTGATGACTTGAGTCATGAAAAAGTTATAAACTTTTTAAATAGCAATGTTAATTTAGATTTACCTGTAATGTTTATATGTAAAAATTTTGATATTCCATTTTTAAATAATGTTAAAACAACTCTATATAATGACTTTATTGTTTGTCCGTATGATGATAATGAACTATTTTATAGATGTAATAAATTAGTGAATGAATTTAAGTCTCATAAAACTTCTGCAAATACTAAAAATCTAGAATCAATGAAAGATTTATTGTCTAATATTTCCCATCATTGGAGACAACCTTTAAATGTAATTTCAATTGCTGCACACAATATTAAACAAATAAATAGTGAAATAAATGATGAAGATACAGAGAAATTCTTATCTTATATTATTTCATGCTGTATGAATTTATCTACAACAATTGATGTGTTTAAAAATATATATGTTGCAAAAGAAATATCTGAGGTTTATTTAAAAGAAGAGATTCAAAATGCAATAATCAAACATGATAAGAAACTTAATGCTAATAATGTAAAACTAATAGTAAAAAATAGTGTAAATGATAAGTTGAAAATTAATATTGCTCAAAACGAACTTTCTTTTGTAATAGCAAACTTATTAGAGAACTCAATTGATTCATATAAAGACATAGAGTCAGATATTGAAAAAACAATTAAATTAAATGTATTTATAAAAGATGATGAATTAAATATTAATGTTGAGGATTATGGAATAGGTATCACTGAAGAATCAATGAAAAATATCTTTAATGCTTATTTTACAACTAAAGATGGTGATAAAAAAGAAGGTTTAGGATTATTTATATCTCATGTTATTGTAAACAGTAAACTAAAAGGTGAAATATCATGTACAAAAATAGATGATATGACACAATTTGAAATTAAAATTCCTCTAAAAAACTTAACAAAATAACCTTTACAGGTTTGAGTTAAGTATCTTTAAATTTTTATTTGAAAATATTAATTTATTTAGAAAAACTTTTTCTTCAATAAATGTACAATTATTTATAATTAAATTTTGATTTGAATATATATAACCTGCATTGTACTTATTATTTCCATTTCTAAAAATTATATTCACTAGCTTTATATATATTTTATTATTTCTTACATAAAAATATGATAATTCCTAATATATTAAAAGATGCACTAGATAACAATGCATCTGATGTAATTTTATCTGGATGAGCTTTTTGAAGGGCGTAAAAACCTGAGCACTAAGCAATGGCGTGAAACCTTGATTCGATCTATTGGTATGGAGCCTGCGGCCTTAGACGTAGATGTACAATGGCATTTATTAGCCCGCATGATTCCGTTTGTAGAAAACAATTATAACGTGTGTGAACTGGGCCCAAGGGGAACGGGTAAATCGCATATTTATAAAGAATGCTCGCCGAACAGTATTTTGGTATCGGGCGGGCAAACCACGGTTGCGAATCTTTTTTATAACATGAGTACGCGCAAAGTCGGCTTGGTAGGTATGTGGGATCTTGTTGCCTTTGATGAGGTGGCGGGTATTTCGTTTAAAGATAAAGACGGCGTGCAGATTATGAAAGATTACATGGCGTCGGGCTCTTTTGCCCGTGGCCGTGAGCAGATGGAAGCGTCTGCGGGTATGGTATTCATCGGCAATATTAATCAAAGCGTTGAATCTTTGGTTAAAACTAGCCATTTGTTAGCTCCGTTTCCTGACGCGATGATTGATTCAGCTTTCTTTGATCGCTTTCATGCGTATGTCCCCGGTTGGGAAATACCGAAAATGCGCCCTGAGTTTTTTACCGATCGCTATGGCTTGATTGTGGATTACTTAGCGGAGTTTTATCGTGAAATGCGCAAGCGCAGCTTTGCTGACAGCATTGATAAGTACTTTAAACTGGGAAATAACTTAAATCAGCGTGATGTGATTGCGGTTCGTAAAACAACATCGGGTTTGTTGAAACTGTTATTCCCCCATGGTGAATTTGAAAAAGAAGACGTTCGCCAGTGTTTAGAGTATGCCTTACAGGTACGCCGCCGTGTGAAAGAGCAGTTAAAGAAAATTGGCGGTATGGAATTTTACGATGTGCATTTTAGCTAAATAGATAACGAGTCACTTGAAGAAAACTTTGTGTCTGTAAAAGAACAGGGTGGTGGTTCATTGATTCCACAAGAACCCTCTAAGCCTGGAACGCTTTATACCATTGGGTTAAGCAACAAAGGAATGCCTGGCTTGTACCGCTTAGAACTTCAGGTTACCAAAGGCACGGGTAAATTAGCGACTTCTGGTTTGTGGAATTCATCGGCGGCTAAAGAGAAAGTGAAAATCGCTTTTGACTTCTTTAAAGCTAACGCGGCAAGAATAAGCGCAGGAACTAAGGTTAATGACCATGATTTTCACTTACACGCGGTAGAGCTGCAAAGCACAGGGCCTTTAACAGATTTGTCGTTTGCCAGTTTAGTGGTATTTGCTTCTGGATTACTGGGTAAGCCTGTTCAGAACCAAATGGTGGTGATGGGTGATATGAGCTTAGGTGGCAGCGTAACGCCTGTAGAGAGTATTGCAGAGTGCTTACAGGTTGCTTTCGACGCTGGCGCTAAGAAGGTTGCCTTGCCTATGAGCAGTGCAGCGGATATACCGACGATACCCGCTGAGCTGTTTACTAAGTTTCAGACTAGCTTTTATGCAGAGCCAGTGGATGCTGTTTATAAAGCGCTAGGGGTGGATTGAGGTTGGTGGTAGCAGGAAGAATGAAATATTATTTGTGAATTTAATATAACAATCTATTGGCAATAATATTTCTAAAAGCTAATGTTCTGACTCTAGGGTTGAGTCAGACCTGCGGTTGATTGTACTTCTGTCAAACAAAGCGCTCACAATATTGCATTAGCTTTATTTATTAAACACCACTATATCTCAATATAAATTTATTGGATCTCCCAGAAGTAGCAGGCATAGCCTGAGTGATCTAGAAATAGGTTTATATTATGTCTACTCCTAAGTGTTACTTACCATTTAAGAATTATCATGTCGTTCAGATACGTGATATTTCTCCTGACCAATTAAAAATATCGGCTAAAAAAATAAAGAAAGATAGAGAAAGAATTTCCTATACTTCAATCTTAAATTTTGTAGCTAAGTCCTTTGGCATTAAAGGCGGATTTTCTGAATACGCTAAAGTATATGAAGAAGAAATACAGCCTGTAGCGGTACGCTGAATTTGGCCACCTAATTAGAGATGATATAAGGGTTTATTTTGTTTTCATGTATGAGCCCTAGTATTGAATATCCCTTAGGAGGAGGGGATGCCGCCAAACCAACCAATAC
>CAKZOX010000178.1 GCA_937138295.1 uncultured Campylobacteraceae bacterium | reverse complement strand
ATAATACCTTCAATTAATAAGTGTGGGTCATATTCAAAAATTTGTCTATCTTTAAAAGTTCCTGGTTCACTTTCATCACCATTTACGATTAAATATCTTGGACGTTCATCTACTTCTGGCATCAATTGCCATTTTGGACCACATGGTGCTCCACCACCACCTTTTCCTCTTAGTCCTGATACTACAACTTCAGATATAACATCACTTGGACTCATAGAAAATAGTTTTTCTATACTTGAGTATCTACCATTTTGTTTAGCAATTTCTAGTTTATGTGAATTTGGAATATCAAAATTTTTACTAACAATTTTAGTGATCATTTTTCTACTCCTTTACATTGATTAATTAATCCATCTACTTTATCAATAGTTAATTTTTCGTGGTAATTTCCATCTAGTGCAAACATAGGTGCCCCACCACATGCTCCAAGACACTCAACTTCACTTAAATGAAATAAACCATCTTCACTTGTTTGACCAGGTTCAATTCCTATAGTTTTTTTGATATGTTCTTTGATTTTTTTTGAACCACATAACATACATGATAGAGTTTTACAAAGTTCTATGTGATGTTTTCCTATTGGTTTTAGGTTAAACATAGTGTAAAAAGTTGCTACTTCATAAACTTGCATTGGTGATTTGTTTAATCTTTCACCAATATAAACCATAGCTTCAGGACTTACCCAGTTTTCTTGTTCTTGAACTAACCATAATGCAGGTAACATACAAGAATCACTATTTGGGTATCTTGTTAAATATTTTTGAAATTTTTCTTCATTTTGAGGCGTAAAAACAAATGTACTCATTATCTATCAAACTCCCCTGCAATAAAATTCATACTTGCCATAGTAACAACAGCATCAGCTAGCATTCCACCTTCAACTATTTTTGAATATGCACCCAAAGAGTAAAAACAAGGTGGTCTACATTTAACTTTATATGGCGTACCTTCTCCATCACTTACTATGAAAAATCCAAGTTCTCCATTTCCTGCTTCAGTAAAACTATAGTGTTCACCTGTTGGAACTTTTACCCCTTCAAATGTTAGTTTAAATTGATTCATTAAACCTTCAATATTTGAATATACATCTTTTTTATCAGGTAAAACAATTCCTTGATGGTCTACATTTAAAGGACCATCTGGTAAATCTCTCATAGCTTGTTTAATAATTCTCATAGATTGATTCATTTCTTCAAATCTACACATCATTCTGTCATAAACATCACCATGACTTCCTATAACAACATCAAAATCATATTTTTCATAATCATAATATGGCTTATCTTTTCTAAGGTCATGTGCTATTCCAGTTGCTCTTAAATTAGGTCCTGAAACTCCAGCATTTAAAGCAAAATCAGCTTTTATTACTCCAACATCTTGAGTTCTATTTAAATAAATTTTATTGTGAGCGATTAAAGATAATGCATCTTCAATTCCCTTTTGAACATCTTTTAAAACATCATCTAAATCTTGTGCAAAGCCATCATATAAATCATACTCTAATCCACCAATTCTAGTATAAGAGTTAGTTAGCCTAGCACCTGTTAATTTTGAAAGTAAATCATATGCTTTGTCTCTTGGTGCGAATAAGTACCAAAAATTTGTAAGTCCACCTAAATCAACCATATTTGCAGCATTACAAACAAGGTGGTCCAAAATTCTACTTAACTCACCAATAATAACTCTAATAGCTTTTGCTCTAGGTGTTATTTCAATATCAAGCATATCTTCAACTGCTTTTGAAAAACCAATATTATTTAAAATAGCACTACAGTAATTTAATCTATCTGTATATGGAATGATTTGATTATATGTATGGTTTTCACAAGATTTTTCAAAACCTCTATGTAGATATCCAATTTCAGTTACACAAGCTGTAATTGTTTCACCTTCCATAGCAACAAAGTTTCTAATTGTACCGTGGCTAGCTGGGTGTGATGGTCCTACATTTAAAAGCATAAGGTCATTTATTTCTTCGTCATTGTAACCTTTTTTATGTAAAAGAGGTAACATTTCATCCATAAGATCTTCTGTTTCTGTACAGATTTGCCCCTTTGTAATAGGATAATCTTTTCTTAATGGATGACCTTTAAATTGATGGTGATTTAAAACTCTTTTTAAATTTGGATGACCTACAAATTTAATTCCATATTGATCAAAAGTTTCTCTTTCTCCCCAATCAGCACTAATAAAAATATCAGTTATTGAATCAATTTCTAAAGTTTCATCATCTACAAAAGTTTTTATTGTAAATGTTTTTTTGAAATTAGAACTTCTTAAAATATAAACTACAGCAAATCTACTTGGTGTACTTTCTGAGTATTCTAAATAATCAATAGCTGTAATATCTAAAAGAATAGTAAATTTTTCATTGTCTCTTAAATTTATAATAGTGTTTTTAATCTCACTTGATTCTACAACTAAATCAACCTTATACATCAAGGTATCCTTTGTATTCTTTGATTCTATTTTTCATAATAGATTCATCGTGAGATTTTTTTTGAATATTCATAATAGCGTCTAACACAGCCTCAGGTCTTGGTGGACAACCTGAAATATACTCATCAACAGGAATGATTTCATCTATACCTTGTAAAGTAGTGTAGTTATCGTAAAATCCACCAGAACATGCACAAGCACCCATTGATATTACCCACTTAGGTTCACACATTTGCTCATATATCTTTTTTAAAATCGGAGCTTGTTTATATGAAATAGTTCCTGCTACTATTAGTAAATCAGCTTGTCTAGGTGAAAATCTAACAACTTCAGCACCAAATCTTGATAAATCATATTTAGCACCAGCTACACTCATAAATTCAATTCCACAGCAAGCTGTACCAAAAGCCATTGGCCATAATGAATATGATCTACCCCAGTTTATAGCATGGTCAAGTGTAGTTGTAACTATAGAATCATTTAAATTAGTAGTATTATTTAATCCCATTCTAAAGCCTTCTTTTTATAAATGTAGATTAAACCAGCAAATAATAGTCCCATAAAAAAGAACATTTTGAATAGTCCAGCATAACCTAACTCAACTAAGTTAACAGCCCATGGAAACATAAAGATTATTTCAACATCAAATAATAAAAATGAAATCGCAACAAGATAGAATTTTACAGAAAATCTGATGTTCGTATTTCCAATAGGATTTGTAACTCCACTTTCATAAACAGTATTTTTCATTTTTGCATCTTTATTTTTAGGTCCTATAAGTCTAGTAGCTAAAAAGATTCCAACAATGATAAGACCAATTGCTACAAACATTACAGAAGCAAGGACTAATTCAGTAGACATATATTTCCCTTATAAAGATTTTAAGTTATTTTGATTGTACAATTTTTTTATAAGGGAA
>CAKZOX010000177.1 GCA_937138295.1 uncultured Campylobacteraceae bacterium | reverse complement strand
AATGGTTGAAGCTGATGATTTGGTTAAATATGGTTTAATTCCAGAGTTAATTGGTAGACTTCATATGATAGCTACTTTAAACGAAATCACTGAGGATGATATGGTTCATATATTAACAGAGCCAAAAAATGCTCTAATAAAACAATATATCAAACTTTTTGATATGGATAAGGTAAAATTAGAGTTCGATAAAGAAGCACTTTTAGAGATTGCAAAAAAGGCAATTGAGAGAAAAACAGGTGCAAGGGGTTTAAGATCTATACTAGAAGATATAATGTTAGATATAATGTATGATTTACCAAATTACAAAGATAAAACAATTATTATCACAAAAGAAGTGGTTTTAGATAAAAAAGAACCAAAAATAGCATAAATTAAAAGGAGTTGTAAATAATGTTTCTAGACAAATTGATTGGATTTTTTTCAAGCGATATGGCCATTGACTTAGGGACTGCTAATACTATCGTTTCTGTAAAAGGAAAAGGTATTATTATCAACGAACCCTCAGTTGTAGCTGTTCAACATGATAAATATGGGAAAGATAAAATATTAGCTGTAGGTGTTGAAGCTAAACAAATGATTGGTAAAACACCTTTAAATATTCAAGCGGTACGTCCTATGAGAGATGGTGTTATTGCTGACTTTGAGATGACTGAAAGAATGATAAGATATTTTATTGAAAGAGCACACTCTAGAAAATCTTTTATCAGACCTAGAATCATTATTTGTATTCCTTATGGAATTACACAAGTTGAAAGAAAAGCTGTTGAAGAATCTGCTATGAGTGCTGGTGCTAGAGAAGTATTCTTAGTTGAAGAACCTATGGCTGCAGCTATTGGAGCGGGAATTCCTGTATCTGATCCATCTGGTTATGTAGTTGTTGATATTGGTGGTGGTACTACTGAAATTGGTGTTACATCTTTAGGTGGATTAGTTTTATCTAAATCTATCAAAGTTGCAGGAGATAGACTAGATAAAGCTATTATTGATTATGTTAGACAAAACTTTAATTTATACATTGGTGAAAGAACTGCTGAAACAATAAAATTAGCAGTTGGAACAGCTATTAAATTAGATAAAGAATTAACTATTAAAGTAAAAGGTAGAGATAATTCAGGTCTTTTATCAACTATTGAGTTAGGTAGCGAAGGTGTAAGAACTGCAATTAAAGAACCATTAAAAGAAATAGTTAGTGCTTTAAAATCTGTATTAGAAGAAATGCCACCTGATTTAGCAGGAGATGTTGTAGATAATGGTGTTATCTTAACAGGTGGAGGAGCTTTAATTAGAGGTTTAGATAAATATATCGCTGAGATTGTTAAATTACCTGTAAAAGTTGCCGATGAACCATTATTAGCTGTTGCTTATGGTACAAGCAAAGTATTAGATGAGGATCAATTACTAAAATTAATCACTAATGCGTAAATTTATTTTTTTTATAATCTTAATAGCAATTGGCTTATCATATGCCTTTAAACTAGATGTTGCCATTGCTAATAGATTAACTTTTTTAAATGATTTTAAAATATATTATCTTCAAAAAGTTGCAAATATAACTTATACAGTTGATAAATATTTTAATCAACTAAATACAATTGAACAATTAAAAACACAAAATGAAGAATTAAAAAAATATCAACTTCTTCACAACCAATCAAAGCAAAAACTAGAAGAATTATCAAATATAAGTGATAATTTAAAAGAAAACTCTGAGCATAAAGCATCTTTAGTAAATGTTGTAAGTTATGAAAACTATAATGACTACACTAAAGTAATTTTAAATCACAAAAAAGAAAACTCAAATATTTCAGCTTTAATTACAACTGATAATTTTGCAGCTGGAATTGCTATAAAAGATGGTGAACAAACTTTTGGTCTTTTAAATGGAAACAAAAAGTGCTCTTATGCTGTATATATTGGAGATACAAAAGTACCGGGAATTGTAAACTATTCAAAATCTAAACAAAAATATATCTTTTTAAACTATATTCCAATTTGGCAAGAAATAAATATAGGTGATGAAGTTATAACATCAGGTATGGATGATGTTTTTTATGAAGGTGTAAAAGTTGGAAAAGTAGTAGAAATTGAAAAATTTCCCACTATGCAAAGAGCATATGTAAAACCATATGCTAATATCTTAAAACAGAAGTACTATTTCATTTATACAAATACAGAAGAAACTTCTAATGCCAAGCCATAATACTATCTACTTTATCCCATGTTAAGTCGTTGCTTTTCTTGTGATTCATAAGATTTTCTATATATCTTGCGAACATATCTGTTTCAATATTTACCTTTGAACCTTTTTTATATGTTTTAAATAATGTATTTTCAAAAGTATGAGGAATAACAGTAAGTCTAAAATTAGTTTTAGAGACTTCATTTATTGTTAAAGAAACTCCATCTACAGTTATACTTCCCTTTGGAATTACATATTTCATATATTCATTTGGAATACATACAAAAATATCATAAGATTTTCCATTGTTTCTTATATCATTAATTGTTCCTAAACAATCAACATGACCTTGTACAACATGACCTTCAAATCTTTCACCCATCATCATGGCTGGTTCCATATGAACATAGCCTTTATAGTTTTCCATGGCTAAGATTTTTTGAGATTCTAAAGATAATTCAACTGTAAAAGTATTTCCAGAAGTTTTAACAACTGTTAAACAAGCACCATTAATAGCTATTGAATCACCTATTTTAGGTTTATATTCAGCTTGTACCGTAAGAAAATTATTTGCAAAACTAACAACTTTTGCCATCTCTCGAATAAGTCCTGTAAACACTTAAAATACCTTTTTCTAAATTTTAGATATAATATCTAAAAATTCATAAGAACTAATTTTAGTTTTAATAAGGCAAATTTTTTAGATAAGTGGAAGAAAACATTTATCTAAGAAATTTCCATAAGAAAGGAAATAAACTATGTATGATGTTATAGTAGTTGGAGCTGGTCATGCTGGTATTGAAGCAGCATTAGCTAGTGCTAGAATGGGTAAACAAACTTTACTTATTACTATGCTTGTAGAGCAAATAGGTGCAGCATCATGTAATCCTGCTATTGGAGGTCTTGCAAAAGGCCATTTAGTAAGAGAACTTGATGCTATTGGTGGAGAAATGGGACTTTGCACAGATGCAACGGGTATTCAATTTAGAATATTAAATGCAAGTAAAGGTGCAGCTGTTCAAGGAAGTCGTGCTCAAATAGATATGGATGAGTACAGAGACTACATGAGAAAAGTTTGTCATAATACTCCAAATTTAGAAGTGTATCAAGATGAAGTTACAGAACTAATTCTTGAAAATGAAAACAATGTAATTGGTGTTAAAACAAAACTTGAAGAAGAATTTTTAGCTAAAAAAACAATTATCACTACAGGTACCTTTATGAGAGGACTTGTTCATATTGGTCAAAAACAATATGAAGCTGGTCGAGCTTGGGAATTACCATCAACTACATTATCAACTCAATTAAAAGAGTTAGGTTTAAATGTAGGTAGATTAAAAACAGGAACTCCCGCTAGACTTGATGGGAAATCAATAAACTTTGAAGATATGGACATGCACGGTGGGGATGTAAATCCTGCACCATTTTCATTTAGAACAAATAAAGAAGAGTTTAGTCCAACTCAATATCCTTGTTATATCACGTATACAAGTGAAATTACACATGAAATTATTACTTCAAACTTTGATAGAGCACCTTTATTTACAGGTCAAATTGAAGGTTTAGGACCAAGATATTGTCCAAGTATTGAAGATAAAGTAAATAGATTTGCCGAAAGAAATAGACATCAACTTTTCTTAGAACCACAAACAGCAAAATTAACTGAATACTATGTAAATGGTTTAAGTACTTCATTGCCTATTGATGTTCAAAAAGAGATGATACATTCAATTAAAGGTTTAGAGAATGCAAAAATCATTAGATATGGATATGCAATTGAGTATGATTATGTTGATCCGACAGAATTAAAACATACTTTAGAAACTAAAACTATAAATAACTTATATCTTGCAGGTCAAATTAATGCTACTACAGGTTATGAAGAAGCAGCATCTCAAGGACTAATGGCAGGTATTAATGCTTGTTTATCAATTGATGGAAAAGAGCCATTTATTCTAAGAAGAGACCAAGGATATATTGGTGTTTTAATTGATGATTTAGTTACAAAAGGAACTAATGAACCATATAGAATGTTTACAAGTAGAGCTGAATATAGATTACTTTTAAGGGAAGAGAATGCAGATTTAAGACTATCTAAATATGGTCATGAATTTGGTTTAATTGATGATGAAACTTTTGAAAAAGTTGAAAATAAAAGAAAAGTATTAGCAGATGCAATTGATTTTATGGCAAATGAAGTATTCACATCAAAAAAAGAAAATCTAGAATTACTTGAAGAGCTAGGTGAAGATAAAATAAAAGATAGAGCTTTATTAATAGATATAGTTGGAAGAAATACTATTACTCCTGCAAAATTTGATAAGTTAGTTCCATCTTTAGCTCATTTAGATAACTATTTAAAAGAGCAAGTTATAGTTGAAGCTAAGTATTACAGATACATTAAAAAGCAAGATAAACAAATTGAGAAAATGAAAAAAATGCTTAAAATGAAAATACCAGAAAACTTTGATTATAGAGGAATTCCAGGTCTTTCAAATGAAGCTGTTGAAAAATTAGAGAAATTTAGACCACCAACACTATTTAATGCAAGTGAAATTTCAGGGGTAACTCCTGCTGCTATTGATATTATTCATTTAAATATGAATCTTCAACTTTCACAAGCTAACTAAAACATCACTATTAAGTGATGTTTTAATCATTTGATTTATTTACTTAAATCAATTACTACACCTTTATTAATAAGTTCATCTTGTCTTACATTTAAATAATCTAAGTATGTCTCAGGATATTTAATATAATGTTTACCACTTACATATCTTAATAATTCTTTGAAGTGGAAAGAATATAAAAGTGCATCCATAGTAGAAATTAATTTCTTTTCATCATAAAGTAAAATTCCAGGTCTATAATCTAAATTTATTTTTTCAACCCATTTTTTTGGAGTAGTTACTTCACCTTCAGGAGTTGTAATTTCTTTTTCTGAAGTTGCATCAACTCTTACAATTGTATATTTTTTGAATTCATTTACAACATCTTTATTATTCATAAGATTATCATGGAAAAAATCACATGAAGAACAACTACCATCTTCAAATATTACAGCTAATGGAGTTGAAATTTTTGATAAATTTGTAATATTAGAAAACATAGGATTATCCCTTAAAGCATATAAACTTTTATCACTAACTTTATTAATATACTCAGTTAATTTCATTTTCTCATAATGTTTCCCGTGTACATATTCTAAAATTTGCTTAAATCTATCAGGTTTTCTATATCCATTTACTCTTACAACTACTTCTTTATCATGATTGAAAAATAAAATCGTTGGAGAATACTGAACTTTTAATTTTTCAGCTAACTCTTTTTCAGTATAAGTAGTGTCTTCATCCCATGCAATCTCAACACTTCCTTTTACATTTATATTTACAACATCAAAATACTGTTGAATAAAATCTTTATTTCCACCATCTTTTTTGAAGTTTTCATCTAACATTCTTGTACAATATGGACAACCTTCTAAGTCCATAAACAACATATAGTGTTTACCCTCTTCTTTTGCTTCTTCTACATCTTCAGCAATATCATAAAAACTTTGTTTAAACCAGCTTGGAATATCATGCATTTGACCACCAACAACTTTACCTTGGGCAGCATTAGCTGAAAAGCTAAATAGTAAAGTAATTGAAAATATACTTAATATCAATGTTTTGAATAATTGTTTCATTAATTCTCCTTATATAATTTTTCTTATTTTAATAAAGTAATAGCACTTTTGTCCATAATTATAATTTAATTGCTAATTTTTTCTTTAATTTATTACTTTATTAAACATTTTAATAAAAATTATTTGACAATTCTCAATTTTTAGTGATAATATACTCAAAAAAAATTTATTTGAAAACGGGAATATTATGAACAGACTTTTTGATAGAAATGACAATCTTGCAATTATAATAGCTGGAATTTTTTCAATAATTATAGGACTAGGAATATCAAGATTTGTCTTTACCTCTTTAATTCCTTCTATGCTTGATAATTTTCTTACAATTACATTTGCAGGAATTCTAGCATCTTTAAATTTTGCTGGTTACCTAGGTGGTGCTATGCTATCAATCTTTATTAAAGATATAAATCAAAAAGTAAAGCTATTTAGAATTGGTCTTGTAATCATATTTATTACGACTTTTATTCAAGGTTTCACACAAAATGAAATTATATGGATTATTTGTAGAATATTAGCAGGATTTGGCGGGGCTATGGCATTTATTGTAGGGGCTGCAATTGTAATGTCAAAATTAAAAATGGAAAGTAAAACTAAAGCTATGGGTATCCATTTTAGTGGTATTGGTTTTTCTATTTTAACTACAGATTTAATTAGTAGATTTATTATAAGCCAATGTAATTCTTGGGAATATTCTTGGATTGTATTAGCAGTAATTGGGTTTATACTATCTATTTATTCTTGGTATATTTTGTGTTTTGATGAAAAGGTAGAAACAGCAACAACTAAACACAAATTTGATTTTTCTATTTTTTCACTTTTTGTGATTATATTAATCATCGCATATTTTACTGAAGGTGTTGGTTTTGTTGTGCAGGGAACTTTTTTACCTGATATTATAAATGCTATTCCTGGACTTGAAGGAATGGGTAATTTTACATGGACATTAGTAGGATTAGCGGGAATTCCGTCGTGTATTATTTGGATGAGATTAGCCCACAAATATGGAAGTGTAAATATCATAATAATTGCTATGATTTTACAATGTATTGGTATATTAATTCCAACATTTACATCTAATATGTACTTAAATTTATTAAGTGGGATTTTTTATGGTGGTACTTTTGTTGGTTTAGTTGCTCTGTTTATGAATTTAGGTGGAAGTTTGGCAAAGGATAATCCTGTTGTTTTAATGGGAGCATTAACTACTTCATATGGAATAGGTCAAGTTATAGGTCCACTTTATAGTGTATATTTAATTGAAAAATTTGGAAGCTACAATAATGCTTTATATTTAACAGCTATAATTGTAATAAGTGGAGCAATATTACTTCAACTTACAAAAAAATACAATCCTAATAAACACCTGTAAAAATCATGCAAATATATTTAAATGAATTTTTACTTTTAAGTAGTGCTTTGTTTTTAGCACTACTTTCACCAGGTCCTGATTTTGCAATTACAGTAAAACAGACAGTAAATTATGGAAAGAAACATGCAATATTTACTAGTTTAGGAATTGGCCTTGGTATTGGAGTTCATATTGTTTATACATTATTTGGTATTGGTTTACTTATATCTCAATCTCCTATATTATTTAATACTATAAAAATAATAGGAGCCTTATACTTAATATATTTGGGCTATCAAAATATAGTTTCAAAGGGTATGTTTTTAAATCCTCATCATAAAAATAAAACTATAAGTCTTAAAAAATCTTTTACTATGGGATTTTTTTGTAATGTTTTAAATCCTAAGGCCACAATATTTTTCATTTCTATTTTTACGGCAATTGTTAGTATCGATACACCTATTTATATTCAAGCTTTATATGGTTTATTTTGTATGTTAGCAAATTTTCTTTGGTATTCATTGTTAGCTATTATTTTAGAAAAAAGAAAGAATCTTGAACTTTTTAATAAAAATCAATTACTTTTTGAAAAGCTTATAGGAATTATTTTAGTTATTTTAGGGATTTATATAATCTTTTAAAGTTAATCTATATATTATGAATATTAATAATCAAATTAAGGTTTGTTAGATGGTACAATTAAAAGTATTAGCTTGTAATTACATAAAAACAAATGTGGACAATCATAGATATGAATTAAAAACTGATAAAGGAATAATTAGCTTAGATATATCAAAAAATGATGAGCTAAGAAAAGCCCTTATTGACTTTACAAATTGTCCTTTTTATTTAATTACTGAAAAAGAACCTATTACAAATATATCAACTAATGATTATTTTGAAATAGCAAATACAGAATCTACTATTAAACTTGAATGTATATCTTCTTGTGGGGTAAATTATTCAAATTAATATACATTAAGCATAAATTTTATATTTATTTTATAAAATAAAATTAATTTTATAATTTAATATTTATTAAAGGTTTATGACAATGAATGTATATTTATACTCAAAAAGTGGACACACTATAGGACTTGAAGCAACAAAAAGATGTGCTAGTGTTGCTCATTATTTAAAAGATTTTGATCCAATTTTATGTACTAGTGATTTTAGAGCAGGAGCATTTGCTAAGGATTTATTAGAAGTTAAAAAATATGTAAATATAGATGTAATGAGAAACTTACATAATATCATGAGAAAAAGAGACATATTAATTTATGATTCACCAGAAGCTGGTGAAGATATGAAAAAAGATTTAGACAATTATTGTACTATTCACATAGATTTAAATGAAAATCCAAATGATATCTTTGTAGATACAGAACTTTATAACGAAAATGTAAATAAAACTTTAGATAAAACTGTTTTTTATGGAGATGATGATTATGGAAATCACTTTTTAAAAGCTGTTGAAGATATGGATTTAAAAAGTGATTCAAATATATTAATGGGACATTATTTCTTTTTAGGTAATGAATCAATATTTGAAGAAAAATTTGAAAATGCCATTGATGAGGAAGAATATGTTGAGACTATACAATCTTCTAAGTTTTTATTAACAGGTTCTATTCAAACAGCTTTTGAATCAATCGCTTGTGGGAATAAGCCTGTATTATTATTAAGAGAAGATAAAAATTATAATCTTGACTTAATTAATGAGATTGGTATTCCAACAATAAAATACACTGATTTAAAAAGTAATTTAATTGAGTTTGATAATACTATATCTAATTACCCTATTTTAAATAAACCAGAATTTGCAGACTTAAAACCTATTAAAGAAGAAATTCAAGCAAAAATTGAATTATATAACAAACTTATAAAATAATTTGGCCATATTATAAACTAAACTTATAACTACATAAGACAATTATAAGTTTAGTTAATATAAGATTTCATTATATTTAATTAAAAAAGGTTTTATTATGGCTACACAAAACCAAGTTGCAGAAAAAACTCCATTTAGAATTAAAAGATATTACGGATATCTTTTCGCTACAATTTTTTCTTTGACTATTCCATTTATTAGAATTGATGGAAATCACATCTTCCTTTTATCATTTGATAAAAAACAATTACACCTAATGGGTGTTGCATTTGATATGCAAGAACTTTACTTAATGCCATTTTTGCTAATGCTTTTATTCTTAGGAATATTTGCAGCGACTACTTTAGGTGGTAGAGCATGGTGTGGATGGACATGTCCTCAAACTATCTTTAGGGTTGTATATAGAGACTTTATTGAAGGTAAACTTTTAGGTTTAAGAAGAATTAAAAATAAACAAAAAGAACCAGATTGGACAAAACCAAAAAACAAAGTTAAAAGAGTAGCTGCTATTTTAATTTGGGCTGCTTTAGCTTTATTGGCTGCATCTAACTTTATGTGGTATTTTGTTCCTCCTGAAGATTTCTTTGCATATCTTGCTAATCCTACTGAACATCTATTTTTAATAGGATTTATTTTAGCTGTTGCTGCATTTTTAGTTTATGATGTAGTATTTTTAAAAGAAGATTTCTGTGTATATATTTGTCCTTACTCAAGGGTACAATCAGTTTTATATGATGATGATACATATCAAGCTATTTACTCTACTAAAAGAGGTGGAGAAATTTATAATGAAGAAAAAGAAAAAACAATCTTTAAAATAAAAGATTTTGAAGATCCAAGTGCAAATGAATGTACAACTTGTGAAGCCTGTGTTACAGTTTGTCCTACTCATATTGATATTAGAAAAGGTTTACAATTAGAGTGTATCAACTGTTTAGAGTGTGTTGATGCATGTACAACAGTTATGGGTAAACTTGGTAAGCCTTCACTTGTTCAATGGACAAGTACAAATGATATTGCTCATAATAAACCAACAAAAATGTTTAGAAAAACAACTATTATGTATGGTGTAGCTTTACTTTTAGTTATTGGATTACTTTTTGTAATGGGTGGGAAAAAAGAGCATATGCTTCTAAATATTAATACTACAACTCAATTATATTCAGTAAAAGAAGATAATGTAGTAAGTAAGTCATATGTATTCTTATTCCAAAATACAGAAAATGTACCATTAACATATAATCTTGAAATGGCTAGTCATAAAGATGACTTTGAAATTAAAAGATTTAAACCATTTGTTTTAGAACCAGGAAAATCAGTTAAAAAGATTGTAATTTTACAAACAGACAAAGTTTTAGTAAACGATGCAACAAAAGATACACCTATTCAAATTCAATTAAGAGCTTACGCAACAGAGCAACCTGAAAAAGTAAGCGTTATTAGAAATGCTGTATTTATTTTCCCAAGAGCAGATAAACTTAACAAATAATCTTATTAATCATTAAAAGCTAAATTAGCTTTTAATGATTATAATTCCCTTCTACTTAACCAAGCTATCATTATTCATTTGATATAATCGCGAATTAATTAATATTTTTCGGAGTTTTTTATGACTAAATTTATTTTCGTTACGGGTGGAGTTCTAAGTTCTTTAGGTAAAGGTATCACATCAGCATCTATTGCAACTATTTTAAAACAATCAGGTTTTAATGTTAGTATGCTGAAAATTGATCCATACTTAAATGTTGATCCAGGAACTATGAGTCCATTAGAACATGGTGAAGTTTTCGTTACAGCAGATGGTGCTGAAACTGACCTTGATTTAGGTAACTATGAAAGATTTATTGATACAAAACTTAGCAAAAAAAACTCATTTACAACTGGGCAAGTTTACCAAAGTGTAATTAAAAGAGAAAGAGAAGGTGGTTACTTAGGTAAAACTATCCAAGTAATTCCTCACGTTGTTGATGAAATTAAAGAAAGAATTTATGACGCTGCTGAAGAAAAAGATTTCTTAATTATTGAATTAGGTGGAACTGTTGGTGATATCGAAGGTTTACCATTTATGGAAGCTATTAGAGCAATTAGACATGAAAAACCAAAAGATAAAACTATGAATATTCATGTTAGTTTAATTCCTTTTATTAAAGCAGCAGGTGAATTAAAAACAAAACCAACACAACACTCAGTTCAAGAGTTAAGAAGAATTGGTATTACTCCACATATGTTAGTTTGTAGAAC
>CAKZOX010000176.1 GCA_937138295.1 uncultured Campylobacteraceae bacterium | reverse complement strand
ACCATCTTTATATTTTGAATAATCTTTTGTAGTTTTTATTGTCATTTTACCATCAAACTCATCTGATTTTAAAATCTTGATTGCATCAGGATTTTTTATATTTATGTACTTGTCCAAGAATTTAATTATATATGCCAACTCAGTTGGTTTATTTGTATTATAATAAGTTCCTGTTGATGCAAAACCTTTAAAATCTTTAAAAAATGGGTTTTTATCAAAAGTTATATCTTTAAGATCATCATGAAGTTTTAAAATTTCTCCTACACTTAAACTTCTATCTTTTGCATTTGCAGGTGGCACTCTCCATAACCATACTACAGTAGCTAAAACTTCTAAAGCATTTTTAATTAAATCTTTATTATCTTTTAATGGTGTTTTAACTAATTGGTGTTTTATTTTATCAATAAAACTTGCATCACCCGAGTAGCCATTATTTACAAAATTATCTATCAAGTATTTTATACTGTCTTCATCTAATATAGTATTTGTATCATCTAATCTAAAAATTGATTTTCTATCAATCAAAAACCTCTGTTTAAAACACTCGAAAGCACTTTTATAATCTTTTATTTCATCATACATACATTTATTTTCATTCATCTAACTTTTTCCTTTAAACTTTTTAAAACTTCCACCATCGCCAAAGTATCTAAATGACAATAGGCCAATAGTGCTTCTCTATATTTTTTTATGTCTTCTTCATTCATATCTATCAATTTTGGAAATGTATTCATAGCATCTCCACCATTTTGTACTAAATTTAATTTTTTATATGCATCTGCCATGTGTGGAGCCATTAAAGGCATTACAAGTTTTATAGAATACTTACCTTTTAATGTATAATCATAATAATCTTTTTTTCTAAAAGGCTCTGCTAAATCCACAATATTTTCTAACATACTCAATAGCTTTTCTCTATATTCTGGATAATCTTTCGCCAATTCTTTTATTCTTGTTTTTTCAAAGTTTTCATTATAGACAAGAATACATACATTCGATGGAATGTTAGAAATCATACTTTTTACGAATTCTTCTCTTGGATCAGTTCCCTCTTTTCCTAAAAATTCTTTATGCTCAAGATCACCATTTTCATGTTCTATATGCAATGAATACTGAAAACAAATTTGCTGATACGGTTTTTGATTTTTGAATTCTGGAACTGGATTTGTAAATGTTTCAAAATCTAAATGATAAATTGGATATGTTAATTTATTTATAAATTCATTTATTCCTTCTTTATTTATAATTAAACCTTTGTTTATCCATGAGTCTACAACAAGTTTTTGCTCTTCTGTTGTTAATTCATCATCTGGAATATCTTCAACATTTACAATACCATCATTAAATAATCTCATTTTCTTTTTAATAGTGTTACCCTTATTAAAAACATTAAACATAGAATAGTCTGGTATTTTATTTTGATGTTTCCAACAATAGTCATATGCGTCACATTTATATGGTTTAAAACAGTGTTCACCTATTTGTTTTTCTGGTTCATTTTCTTTATTTGATAAATATTTCTTAAATGTTTTCAAATATGTAGGTATATTATCCTGTAGTTCAATAACCTCTTTGGTTACATCAATATGAATAAACAGTTGGTTTAAGTCAAGATTCCCATCACAGACATAGTCAGAATTAATCATTGTAATTGAACATTTTGAAATATTGTATCCAAGACCTTTTAATACATAAAATTGAATTGATGCATCATGAATATATTTTTCAATGTCTTTTATTTTCTTTTTACTATTCCATGAAGAGCTTTTAACTTCATATATTTCAAATGAGTTAGATTCTGTTTTATGAAGAATATCAACCATGACAAGAACATCATCATATTCAAATGTTGCCTCATAAATGTTTCTTAAATCTTCATCTATCCATTTTTGTGTCAAAGCTACTTTTTCTTCAAAAGTTGTTCCTTCGTATGGGATTTCTTTACCATTTGGAAATAACTCGCACGCTAAGTCACCTACTTTGTTTCCTGCTGCAAAAATTGCTTTTGCATAATCATCTGGCTCAGTTAAAACATCTTTATTGTATTTTTTTAACCAGAGTGACTTAACACATTGTAAACCTCTTGTATAAAGTGATTTTGATAGTTTCAATATTAGACCTTTTATTATTGTAAATTATATTGTACCAATGAAATGACTCAAATTTATTTGAAAAATTATAATATCCATATTAGACAATTTCATGTCTTAGTTAATTTTTTTATACATTATATAATAAAAAAGTGTTATAAATGTATCATTTTTAAATTGGTCTAATCTCATAAGAACTATCCTCAGTTTTACCAAAAAATACTAATTCAAATTTCTTATTTGTATTAATATTTTCCAGAATCCATTTTTCAAGTATCTTCAAATGTTCATTCCAAAGATTTACTCTATTTTTATAATAAATTCTATTAATACAAAAGCCACAGTAAAAACCTTCTCTATCTTTTTTAAGATTTATACTTGCATCAAAAAGATTGTCATAGTATTCTTTATTATTGTGTTTTAATTTTGCCCAAATATCACATTTGCCATTTTTATCAATAAAAACTTCTATATTAGGAATTGATGCAAATTTAGCAATAAATTCATTTGAGTTTTTAATACCTCTTACCATGTACATTTTATATTTAAATTTATGGTTGTTTGTTAGAATCCATCTCTTAAAATATTTCACAAAATCTTCATTTAAATACATTGATAACCTTTTTATTAAAAAGAAATTATAAATATCTTATAAGACAATAAAATGTCCATTCAAATCTTTATAATTTCAAAAAAAAGGAAATAACATGACACAAAAAATAGACTTAAGAGATGACACTTACATAAATGAATTAGCAACTATATTTATTGCTAATTGTGGGATTAGTGCTACTTATAGAACAATTGCTTTTAATTTAGCAATAGAATATATTGAAAGAAAACATCACTGTGAATATTATGATGCATTAAGAAGTTTTGAAGCTATTATGGATGAAATAGAACCATCTCATAGAGAATACGATATTTTAGGATCTGTTGGAAAAGAAGAAGATATAAAAGAAACAGAGGAATATAAACAGTTTATGCATCTATATTATGATGATGTAGAATAACAGGACAAAACAGACAATTAAATGTCCAACTAAAAACATATAATAATTTATACATATTAAAAGGACTAAAACATGTTAAATGATATAGAATTTATAACTGATTATGTTTTTAAAAAAGCATTAGATAAAAACCAAACTCTTCCAGCTCCTGCAGCAGTTTATGAAGTAAGTAAGAATCTACATGAAATGATTAATAAAATAAATTTAGTTGCAAATCATTATTTGGCTTTAGATTTTACTGAAGAGTTCTTACAAAACTCTTCATTTGGAACACCTAAAGATAAATGGAGATATTTTTTAAATGAAGATATGCAATGTTTAAATAATTCAATTAGGAAATATATCTTTAGTTTAAATTCATTGTCTCACGAAAATTCATTTGGCTCATATTTAAATGAATTATATAAATCTAAAACACTTTATGGTTTTGTAAGAGATAAATACAATATTGGATTAGTACAAAAAGATAATTATCTTTCTCAAAAAATATTAAAAGCCAAAAAACAACCTTTTGGTGTCTTAGATATATATGAAGAAAAAACAATCGATTTAAACAATTTTGAACAAAGAGAAGAGTTACAAAATAATCTAAATAGAAAAAATGAAATCTTCAAAGAAAAACTTACTGAAATCAGAAAATATATTTGTGAAAAATACATACTTGAAGATATTGTTTATATGAATAAAATTTGGAGTGATGATGAATAAATATCTTTTAGCATTAGCTTGTGGAGATAGTTATGGAAGTGCCTATGAGTATGAAGGTTTATGTGGAATAAAATTTAATATAAAAAAACTTCCAAATAAACCTGTAAAAAAAAGAATAACAGACGATACAAAAATGGCAACAATTCTGCTAAAACATTATAAAAAAAATAAAACTATTCATATGTATAAATTATTGCATGAGTATAAAGATTGGGCAATTAGTGAAGGTTTTGATGATGGAATAGGTATTCATACATATAATGTCTTAGTAAATGACTCTAAAGACAAAGATTCACAAGGTAATGGTGCTTTAATGAGAAATATTCCTTTTGCTTTGCAATTATTAGATCATGGAGAAGATTTTGAAACAACATTGAGATTAATGAATTTTGATTCTAACTTGACCCATGAAAATGATGTAATCAATATCTGTAATAAATTAGCTTTAGATTTAGCTGTAAATGGTCTAAAAGTCCTTCAAACTGAAGAATATAAAGATACTTTAGCAACACTTCACAAAGGCGATACAGCTTGGGTGATTCATAGTTTATATATAGTTGTTGAAGCCCTAAAAAAAGAGCTAAATTTTTTAAATGGTTTTAAATATATAACTTCATTTGGAGGAGATACTGATACCAATTGTGCAATTTTTGCAGCTATTAGAAGTTACAAGTTTAATATTGAAGATGAACTAAATATTGATGATTTTATTGATATTGAAATGATTAGAGGATAAAAAAATAAAAATGTATAACTTAATAGAATTACTAAATAATAGAATTCACAAAATTGAACGTAGTATTATTCCAAAAGTAATAAAAATTGATGAAGAATTGATTAAAAAAGTTAAAGATAAATGTGATGATTTATATGATTATGAACTTGAAATTGAGATTATATTTTATTTATCAAATGAGCATTCAAATTATGATAAAAATGAAGATAATATTTTAACAACTTTATCTGAGAGTGTAAAAAACATATCAGTTTCAAAAGATTTTTATCCTTACAATGAAACAAATCATAATGACTTTGTTAACTGGGATAATCATATTTTTAAAGGTCAATATCACTGTTGGTGGTTTCATTGTTTATATGATCATACAAATTTAGATTTTGAAGATTTACTTAATATTGGTGATATATTTTTTGACATACATATAAGATATCAATATTTATATGAAAAATGAATAAGGTTATTTATAATGATAATAGATGAAATAAAAGATTATATCAAAAGTTGTGATGCAGTTTTAATAACTGCTGGAGCTGGAATAGGTATTGACAGTGGTTTACCAGATTTTAGAGGACAAGAAGGTTTTTGGAATACATATCCTAAAGCAAAAGAATTAAATATTAGATTTTCTCAGTTAGCCAATCCTCAATGGTTTTATACTAATCCAAAAATTGCATGGGCTTTTTATGGGCATAGATTTAATTTATATAAAAATACTATACCCCATAAGGGATTTTATAAGCTTTTAGATTTAGTAAAACAAAAAAATGACAACTATTTTATCTATACATCAAATGTTGATGGACAATTTCAAAAAGCAGGATTTGATGAAGATAAAATAATGGAATGTCATGGTTCAATAAGCTATTTCCAGTGTTTAGATAATTGTAAAAATAATGTATGGAAAAATGAAAAAGAGATATCTTTGGATTTTGAAAAATTTGAAGCTAATAATATACCTAAATGCATTCATTGTGAATCTATAGCAAGACCATCTATTTTAATGTTTAATGACTGGGACTGGAACAGCAAAATAAGTGATAAACAAAAATACAGATTTAGGACTTGGTTAAAAAAGATTAGAAAATCAAAAGCTAAAGTTGTAATTATTGAAATTGGAGCAGGAAAAGTTATTCCTACTATTAGAAATTTAGGGCATACTTTAGTTAAAAATCATATAGAGCATTTTAAGTTAATCAGAATTAATCCACGTGATTTTGAAATTGATGATAATATTGGTTATTCATTAAAACTCGGTGGATTAGAAGGTATAAATAAAATATTAAATTAAAAATAAGGAATTTAAATTGGCAAAAATAATTATATTAAGTGGTGCAGGAATAAGTGCTGAATCTGGTATTTCTACATTTAGAGATGATAATGGTTTATGGGAAAATCATAAAATTGAAGATGT
>CAKZOX010000175.1 GCA_937138295.1 uncultured Campylobacteraceae bacterium | reverse complement strand
AATCCTAAGATATCGTGACAAATAACTCTTGATGGGAACCAAGGGAAATCTTTGTCTGTTCTTTTTTCAATTAATTGAACTAATGAATCTTTTAAATCTTCACTAGGACACTTTCTAATTAAGTTTTCAGCTAATACTCTTGAAGTATAGTTTAATTTTTCAAATGAACCTGGAGTAATGTCTTCAACTGCTGCTTTTACATCGTAAAATTTAACACCTTCAACACCGTCAAGTTCTTTAAGATATTTTTCGTTTGTCATATTTATACCTATTTTTATTTTATTGGTTTTCCACTGATTGTGGTCTATAAAAAGTTAAAGCCATCAAGAAATTTTGATGGCTTTAAAGACTTAGATAATTAATTTAAATTAATTATTATCTATCTTCTAAAGCAACAAAGTCTCTTGGCTCAGGACCAGTGTACTCAGAACTTGGTCTGATAATTCTGTTGTTTGCTCTTTGTTCGAATGCGTGAGCAGCCCATCCAGCAGCTCTTGACATAATGAATAATGGTGTGTAGTATAATCTTTCGATTTCCATATAGTGGTAAATTAATCCACCGAAGAAGTCGATATTATCAGGTAAACCTTTTTCAGCTTTTACTTTGTCTCTAATTGCTTTTGCAATATCGAATAATTTAGGATCAGAAGTTTCTAATTCTTTTAATTCAGCAGCTAAGTCAAATCCAACTGGAGATCTTGGATCTACTTCTCTATATACTCTGTGACCGAATCCCATGATTTTTTCTTTTCTAGCGAATAATTCATCAACTGATTTTAACGCGTGATCAACATTATCAAAACCAAGTACGAATTTAATAGCAACTTCGTTAGCTCCACCATGTAAGTGACCTTTTAAAGTACCAATACCAGTTGTCATACAAGAGTAGATATCTGATAAAGTTGAAGCTGTAATTCTGTTTGCGAAAGTTGATGCATTGAACTCATGCTCAGCATATAAAGTTAACATAGCGTTCATTGCTTTAACTTCTACAGCTAATGGAGTTTTTTCTTTTAATCTTTCTACAATGTATCCAGCAATTGTTTGCTCATCAGAAGCTAAATCAATTTCTTTACCATTTTTGTGCCAGTGATGCCAGTATACTAAGAATGATGGGAATGCACCTAATAATCTAGTGATTTTGTCCATTTGGTCAGAAAAGTCTTCTGCTTCTGGTTCAACACAACCTAAAGCTGAAGTTGCAGTTTTCATAACATCCATTGGGTGAGATGAAGCTGGAATTGATTTTAATACATTTTTAACAGAGATTGGTAATTCTCTACCAGCAATGATTTTTCTTTGGAACATTTTTAATTCATGTTTATTTGGTAATTCACCAACTAATAATAAATATGCTACTTCTTCGAAATCTGCTTTTAATGCTAAATCTGCAATGTCATAACCTCTATAGTTAAGACCATTTCCTAAACCACACGTACAAATAGCTGAAGAACCAGCTGTAACACCTGCTAAACCGCTCATGTTTTCTCCTTAAATTTTATTATATTATCTATTTTAATGGGGTGAAAAGCTAATTACTTAGCTTTTCCTTTTGCGAATAATTCGTCCATTTTTTGCTCATAATCATGGTAATTTAACATATCGTATAATTCCATTCTTGTTTGCATAGTATCTAATACACCTTCTTGTGTACCTTTATCTTTTAATTCTTGGTATACATTTAATGCAGCTTTGTTCATTGCTCTAAATGCTGATAATGGGTAAAGAACCATATCAATACCAACAGAAGCTAATTCTTCAGTTGTAAACATTGGAGTTGCACCGAACTCAGTAATGTTAGCTAAAACTGGAACAGTCATTTGATCAGTGAATTCTTTATATTCTTTTAAAGTGTGAACTGCTTCAGCGAAAATTGCATCTGCACCAGCTTCAACGTAAGCTTTTGCTCTTGCAACTGCAGCTTCTTGACCTTCAGATGCGTGTGCATCAGTTCTTGCAATGATGTAGAAATCTGGATCTAATTCCATTTTTGCATCAACTGCAGCTCTGATTCTGTCACACATTTCTTCAGTAGAAACTAATTCTTTATTTGGTCTGTGTCCACATCTTTTTGCAGCAACTTGATCTTCAATATGTAATCCAGCAGCACCAGATCTAATGAATTCTTTAACAGTTCTTGCAACGTTAAATGCGTGTCCCCATCCTGTATCAGCATCTACGATTAATGGTGTATCACAAATAGAAGTAATTCTTCTTACATCGATACATACATCTTCAATCATAGTCATACCTAAGTCTGGTAAACCATATGATGCATTTGCAATTCCTCCACCTGAAAGGTAAATTGCTTTGTGACCTACTCTTGTAGCTTGTAATGCTTGGTATGCATTAATTGTTCCTACAATTTGTAGTGGAGATTCTTGTTCTAAAGCTTCTCTAAATTTTTTTCCTGCGCTCATACACATCCTTTAATTTAAAATGACTTTAATTATACATAATTCATACATAACAGTGTTGTATCTTTATTGTGCTATTGATTACAATTTTTTTCTTAATTATGTGCAATATGTACAAAAGTTGTATTTATGTTAAAGAATGGTACAATAAAAAATAATATTACCTTAAGAAAAGGATTTAAATATGAACTTTAAAACATCTTTGCAAAAATTTATAGAGATTTTTAACCGATCAAACCTTAGTATTTCTAAGTTTGCAAATTTAATAAATAAAGATAGAAGAACCGTAACATCATGGATTGATAACTTAACAGATGTAGAACCTAATGATGAAGTAAAAAATAAAATATGTGAAATTTTTAGATATCCTGATTTTATTTGGGATGAAGATTGTATTGGTGAAGATTTTGTAAAATCAATTACACAAATTCCTCAAAAAGAGGTTAGGATTATTGATGAAGATTACATTGGTAGATTAAAATATATTATGGAACTAGAAAAAAATAGAAGATTTGTAATTCAAGCTCAGTTTCCAGGACCAATGTACAGAGATACTGCTGTTCAAAAAATATATAGAACAAAAACAAGTAAAGAAATTGAAGATTTAAAGCAAGATAGAATTGATCAAATGCTTAAATATGATTATGATACAACTGAATGGTATTCAATAAAATCAGTTCTTAGTTTTTGTTTTGCAAGTATTGGAAATTTTTATTCAAAAGAAGAAAAAATTAGAATTTTAGAGTTAATGTATGAACTTTTTAACAACAATTACAACAAAAAGCTATTCTTATTCGATAGTTTTTCTAGAAAAATTTATGGAATGGAAACTACATATATATCAATAAATGTTAAGCAAAAAATTTTATTTTTTAAATCTCCTATTGAATCTGTATTTATAGAAATTAGAAACAAAAATCTTGTTGAAAGAATGCATAAGTATTATTCTTCTCCAATAGAAGCACCATCTCATGTAAACTTTTTAGAATCTGTTAAGATTATTAAAATATTACAAGAGGCTCTAAAATATAATAATGATATAAAACAGACTTATGAAATAATAAATAGAACAACAGATTATGGGGAACTTTTTTATCACAACTTAAGTATTGATTTACAAAAAGAAGTATCAGAACCAAAATCTGGACAAAGAAGAAATTGAAATATAGAAATAAAAATAAAGAAATTAATTTGAATAATAAAAAACAAATATTAAAAGATATATTCGGGCATGAAAATTTTAGAAGTTTTCAAGAAGAAGTTGTAGATACTATACTAAATAAACAAGATGTTTTAACAATTCTACCTACAGGTGGTGGAAAATCACTTTGTTATCAACTACCAACTCTTCTTATGACTGGAGTTACTATTGTAATTTCTCCATTAATAGCTCTTATGCAAGACCAAGTTAAAGCATTAAATGATTTAAATATAAAATCAGCCATGATAAACTCATCAAATGATGAAATGAAAAACAATCAAATTATGCAAGATATGTTAAATGGTGAGTATAAATTTATATATGTAGCACCTGAAAGATTTACTTCAAATGATTTTGTAAGTGTATTACAAAGAGTAGATATAAACTATTTTGTAATAGATGAAGCTCACTGTGTAAGTGCATGGGGACATGAATTTAGAGCTGAATATAGAAATCTTAATAGATTAAAAAGATTTTTCCCTGATACAAGTATTGCTGCATTTACAGCAACAGCAACAAAAAAAGTACAAGCTGATATATCAGCATCTTTAAATTTGCATAACCCAAAGCACTTTAGAGCTAAGACGGTTAGAGATAATCTTGATATAAAAGTAGAACCAAGAGTTTCTAATGGTAAAAATCAGATACTTAGTTTTTTAAAAGCTCATAAAGGTTTGTGTGGGATTATTTATACTTTTACTAGAAAAGAAGCAGAATCTTTAGCAAGTTTTTTAAGTTCTGAAGGTTTTAGTGCAAAAGCCTATCATGCAGGTTTAAATAATGAAGTTAAAAATGAAGTGTTTGAAGATTTTGTATATGAAAAAATAGACATAGTAGTAGCAACTATTGCTTTTGGAATGGGAATAGACAAATCAAATATTAGGTTTGTAATACATACAAGTTTACCTAAAACATTAGAAAACTACTATCAAGAAATAGGCCGAGCTGGTCGTGATGGTGATATGTCTTATGTTTATATGCTTTATTCAAAATCTGATGAAGTAAAAAGAAAACTTCAAATTGAAGATTCTATTAATGATGATTATAAACAAACGGGTCTTGATAAATTAGAATTTATGTATAGATATTGTGTGAGTAATAATTGTCGTCATAAAATGATAGCTTCATATTTTGAAGATGAAATAGATGAATGTGAAACTTTATGTGATAACTGTACAAAAGGTGAAGTAGAACAAGTTGATGTAAGTGTTGATGCCCAAAAGTTTTTAAGTGCAGTTTATAGAAGTGAACAAAGATTTGGGCAAAATCATGTTATTGATATATTAAGGGAATCAAAAAATCAAAAACTTATAGAGTTTGGACATGATAAATTAAGTGTATATGGTATAGGGAAAGATAAAAGCAAAAATGAATGGATAGCAATAGTTGATAAACTAATAGATATTCAAGCTTTAGTATTAGGAGATTTTAGAGCTTTAAAAATAAGTGATTATGGTGTGAAAATCTTAAAAGGAAATGAAAAACTTTTTATTGATAGTGACAAATTAGGAATAGCACAAAAAACGCAAGAAGAAACAATTGAACAAAGTTTTGATGATAAAATATATGAAGAGTTTAGAGTACTAAGAAAAGAGATAGCCCTTGAGAATGAAGTACCAGCTTATGTGATATTTGGGGATAAAACTTTAAAAGACCTAAGTCATAAACTACCTATTACAGAAGAAGAGTTTTTAAATATAAATGGAGTTGGTAAAGTAAGATTTGAAAAATATGGAAATAGTTTTTTAGAATTATGTAAAAAAATAAAGGATGACCATAGTGAAAAAATAGAAAATAGAGCTCCTTTGAAAAAATTAACAAAGACTTATTTAGATACTTTTGAATTAATTGAAAGTCAAAAAGATATTGAAGAAATAGCACAAATTAGAGACTTAGGATTAACAACTATTTTAGGTCATATTTCAGTTTTAGCTGAACATGGTAAAATATCATCAGAAAAAAAACAAGAGCTATTAAAACCACTCCAAATTCCAAATGAAATAAACAATTGGATTGAGTCAGGTTTAAATTTAGATAGTTTAAAACAATTAAGACAGTATTTGTATTTATATGAATACTTAGACAAGGAAAAATAGTTGAAACAATATTTAGATTTATTACAACATATACTTGATAATGGAACTGTAAAAGAAGATAGAACAGGAACAGGAACAACTTCTGTTTTTGGATATCAAATGAGATTTGATTTAAGTGAAGGTTTTCCACTTGTAACTACTAAAAAGACTTTTTTAAAGGGAATAATCAGTGAACTTTTATGGTTTATTGAAGGTAGTACTGATGAAAGAAGATTAGCTGAAATTCATTTTGGAGATAAAGCAGAGAACTTAATAGGTAAAAATACTGTTTGGACAGCAAATGCTGATGCTCAAGGTAAAGCTTTAGGATATACTAATACTGATACTGTTAAAGAATTAGGACCTGTTTATGGAGCTCAATGGAGATCTTGGAAAGGTGCTAATGGAAAATCTTATGACCAATTAGCTGAGGTGATAAATCAAATTAAAACTAATCCAGATTCTAGAAGAATTATTTTAAATGCTTGGAATGTTGGTGAAATTGATAATATGGCTTTACCTCCTTGTCATACTTTTTTCCAATTTTATGTAGCAAATGGAAAATTATCATGTCAACTTTATCAAAGAAGTGCAGACGTATTTTTAGGTGTTCCTTTTAATATAGCTTCTTATGCACTTTTAACTATGGTGATTGCTCAAGTTTGTGAATTAGAAGTAGGGGATTTCGTACATACTTTTGGAGATGCACATATTTACTCAAATCACATGGAACAAGTTAATCTTCAACTTTCAAGAACACCACATAAACTTCCAACTATGAAAATAAATCCAGATATTAAAGATATAAATGACTTTAAAATGAGTGATTTTGAACTTATTGGTTATGAATGTGATGAACCTATTAAAGCTGTGATGGCTGTATAAATAAAGACAATTTTTAAGGATAATAAATGAAAATTTCAATGATAGTAGCCTATGGAAAAAATTGGGAAATAGGTCTTGATAATCAAATGTTATGGCATATAAGTGAAGATTTTAAAAACTTTAAAACTATAACTTCAGGTCATCATATTTTAATGGGAAGAAAAACTTT
>CAKZOX010000174.1 GCA_937138295.1 uncultured Campylobacteraceae bacterium | reverse complement strand
TGCTTATTTATGTAAAGAATTTGAAATTATTGATAAAAACTCATCTTTAGTTTTTTTATCGCTTTTAAATAATCCTCTTAAAGCAGAAGTCACAGTTGTAGAACAAATCTTTTCAACTCCCCTCATTTCCATACACATATGTCTTGCATCAATCATAACAGCAACACCCTTTGGTTTTAAATGATCATTTAAAGCATCACAAATTTGTTCAGTCATTTGTTCTTGTATTTGAAGTCTTCTCGCAAAAACATCAACTACCCTTGGTATCTTAGATAAACCTACAACTTTACCATTTGGGATATAAGCAACATGAGCTTTTCCAATAATTGGTAACATATGATGTTCACATTGAGAATAAAACTCTATGTCTTTTACTACAACCATTTCATCATTTGTCGATGTAAAAAGTGCTTTTTGAATAATTTCTTTTGGGTCTTGTTTATAACCACTACATAAAAACTCATAAGCTTTTCTAACTCTTTTAGGTGTATCAAGTAATCCTTCTCTTTCTACATCTTCACCAATATGCTCAAGCATTTTTTTTACAGAATTTTCAAATTCCATTTCACTCATATTTTTCCTTTAAAGGCTAATTATATTACTCACATCCCACAAGGGAATAAAAATACCCATAACAATCCATAAAATCAATAAAGTCATAAATATCAAAAATATAGGTTGTATTGTTCCTATAAAAATATCAAAACTTCTGTCAAATTTTTGTTTATAAATATTTTTTATATCACTTGAAATAGTATCAACACTATTCGTTTGTTGTGCAATGTTCATTAAATTTATTACAATTTCATCAAAAATCTCAGCTTTATTAAAACTAAATGCTATCGATTTACCTTTATGCAATAAACTATTACAAAGGCTAATTTTATCTAAAAGGTATTTATTTTTGATTAAATAAGAACTATTTGAGAAAGCTAAATAAAACTCATATTTTCCTTTCACAAAAAGTTCAATAACCATGAAAAGTTTATATAACTCATAATACTTATAAAATGGAATAAATTTCACCAAATACATATCTATAATTTTTCTATTTTTCTTTAATAAAAATACTATTATTAAAACTATTCCCATTAAAAGAAGAATTATATACACCATATAATTTGAAAATATATACTCAGCAAAAAATATTGATTTTGTTGCAATACTTGAATTATCCTCTTTAATAAGTGTTTTGAACTTTGGTATGACAAACAAAAAAATAATAATTAAACTACTTAAGAAAGAGAGAAATAAAAATATTGGATATGATAATTTTTTTTGAAATTTTTCTTTTAATTCTTTTTCTTGAGTTAAAACTATATTTAAAGCAGATAAGTTACTATTTATCTCTCCACTATTTGATATTAACTTAAAAAATAGTTTTACAGTTTTATTGATTTTTATTTTCCTAAATACCTCATCAACACTCTCTTGCTCAATTACTATCTTATATATCAAACCTAAAAACTGTAAAGACTCTTTATCTTTTCTACTATTTTTAATAATATCAAGGGCTTCATTAAAATTTATATTTGAATACAATATTAAATTTAGTTCATTTAAAATATTTATTACTATTTCATCTTTAAAAACTGTAATTTTCTTATTTAATTTTTTTATAGAAATTACATTTTTTGGTAAAAGTGATTTATCTAGATAACCCTCCGTATCTATAATCTTAATAAGTTTTTTGCTGTTTCTTTGATAAGTAATTTTGTACTTATTCATTATTTATAACTTTGTAAACTTCCTCTTTTGAAGTAAGTTTATTTTTTATTTTTGATAATCCATCATTAAATATATCTTGATAATCATTTAATAAAAGATACTTTTTTATTTCATTTAAAGACTCTTTTTTTAGTATCATTGATGAAATATGTTCATCAACTTTTATAATTTCCCCTAAACTTAACCTATCAAAATATCCAGTAAAATTACATTCTTTACACCCTTTTCCTTCACAAGACTTACAATAAGATAATACTAATCTTTGAGATAAAATATATTTTAAAGAGGTAGCCAATAAAAACTCATCAGCATTTAAGTCTATTAGTCTACTTAAAGTTTCAAGGGCTGAATTTGAGTGAATAGTTGATATAACTAAATGTCCTGTCAAAGATGCTTGCAATGCTATATTCAAAGATTCTTCTTCTCTTATTTCACCTATTAACAATACATCTGGGTCTTGTCTTAAAATATTTTTTAAAACAGAACTAAAAGTTAAGCCTATTTTATTATCAACTGCTATTTGTTGAATATTATGCATTTTGTATTCAACCGGGTCTTCAACTGTAATGATTTTCTTTTTATCTGAATTTAAATCTTTTAATAAAGAATAAATAGTTGTTGTTTTACCAGAACCTGTTGGTCCTGCTACTAATATTAACCCTTGGTTTAATTTTAAAGCATCATATAAACTAACTACTATATGTTTTGAAAAACCTAAAGTATCTAAACTTTTTTGCTTTTTATTACTATCTAAAACTCTAATAACAATTGATTCTCCTTCAATAATAGGTAAAATTGAAACTCTAAAATCATACTCTTTAGCATTTAGATTTAATTTAAACCTAGAATCTTGAGGAAGTCTATTTTGTGTAATATCAAGATTAGCTATTAGTTTTATATATGATGATATTTGTTTTGAATAAGTACTATCTAAAACAAAGAATGTTTTTAAAAATCCATCTATTCTAAACCTAAATAAAATCCTTTTATTACTTGACTCAATGTGAATATCACTTGCTCTATTAGTAATTGAATAAAATATCAATTTTTCTACAAAAACTTTTGTTTGATTTACACTATTTATATTTTCATTTGTTTTACTTAGTAGCTTAAACAGTTCTTTTTTCAAGTCAATATTTGAAAGTAAAAATTTCATTTCATTTAAAAATATTTCTTTAAACTTTAATTTTCTAGAAAACTTTTGTTCAATACTATTTAAATTGGATTCTTTACAAATAGCTAACTTTAAATACTTTTCATCCTCATATAATGGAAGAATCAAATTACTCAAAAAATAATCTTGTGAATATTTATCAAATAAACTATAATCTATTATTGAAGTGTTTATATTATCTTCCATCTAAAAATATCTCCATTGTATTTTGATTATTTGATAATTTCACACTTTTATGTCTAATTTCAATGATCTTATAATCATTTATTTTTTCATCTAACTTTAGGTATTTTCCATTTAATATTATTGAATTAAATACAATTGCATTTAATTTAAAACTTTCTTCTTTTTGGTTATTTTGCTCTAATATATTTGATTTGTTTATCTTTTGTATATTATCTTGTACAACTATAGTGTGTATTGGCTTTTTATATTCAACTAAATACTTTTTATTTCTCTCTTTATAAATTGAAAGTTTAACTATGAAATTCATTTTATATAGGTTTTCTTCTTTAGAGATATTAATATCTGATATCTTTATATAATCATTTATATTTTCTATACTATTAATTATAAAAACTAGATGTTGCATGGTTGATTTTGTTGAAATATTTATGCTTTTTTTATCAACCATAGAACTTATAATTTTCAAATCTTCAATTGCCTTGATTTTGTTGTAGACAGCATGTATATCTTCTCTATACTCCACTACTCCAAAGTCAATATCTATTTTCTTTTTATCTTCTTTTATAAATACTATTATTAACACAAATAAAATAATTAAAATTAAAAACAACTCAAGTATTGTTTTTTTACTAAGGTTATTAAATTTATTTTCTATACTATTTAACATGTAGCTCGACTTTGTATAAATCTAATTTATTATCATAATTAAAGCTTAGAATCTTAAATTTTATTTTTAAATATTCAATTAGTTTTTCACTGTAATTTTCCATTGATATTTTTATATTTAATTTTAATTTTCCATCATATTTTATATCTTCTAAATCTATTTTTTTTAAATTTAAAAATGTAATAGCATCGTTGATTTTTTTTGACTTATAAATGTATTTTGCTACAATTTTAGTAGTTTTTTTCTCTTCATGATTATAATAATATACACAAGACACTATCGCCACTAAAATTGAAGCTACAAATAGTTTGAAATAATTAGATTGTTTTTTCTTATTTATATTTTTTATTTTAGTAATACTTGATTTTTCTAAAAAGATATCTTCATACTTAAAGTCATCATTGATGTTAATGATGCAATCTAAAGTAATATTTAAAGTCTCAAATATAAGATTCTTTATTTCATTTTCATCTAAACTAAAATTTAACTGTTGAAAGTAATAGATAGATTTATTCTTGTAAACATATATTTCTGTATTTACAATAAAACATACATACTCTTGCCCATACTCATTTATTAGATTGTCTAGATATTCAAAATAAAAACTCTTAGTAATATTTTTAGTAGTGTAAATAAAATACTTATTTGATTCAGTTATATAAATAGCATTTAAAAAGTCATTTGATTCTAAAGTATAATCATTTAAATAAAGTTGTGTTTTACAAAAATCTAGAAGGTTTTTTTTATGAATTTCTTCACTTGTAGTTATTAGGAAAGTTTTTACTTCTAAAAGAGAAAGAAATTGATTCATAAAAAACCTTTATATAATTTTATTTATTATATAAAGGTTTTATTAAAGTTAGTTTAATTTATAACAAATTATATTATATATCTATATCATATCCCATTTGTTTTAGAGCATCTTTATTTTTTGTCCACCCTTTTTTAATTGAAACGAATAATTCTAAGTAACATTTTCTACCTGTTAGCTTCTCAATTTTCATTCTTGCATCTTTTCCTATTCTTTTAATTGCAGTTGCACCTTTTCCAATTATCATTCCTTTTTGAGTACTTTTTTGAACAATAATAGTTGCTTTTACAACATCAAGATCTTTTTTCTCTTCAACTTTATCGATTAAAACATCAGTTTCATATGGTATTTCATCACTAATATTTTCAAAAATTGATTCTCTAATAAACTCTTTAAAGATATCTCTTAAGTGCTCAGTAGTCATAATTTCAGGATCATATAAATATGGATGTTCAGGTAAGTACTTCACAACTTCATCAAGAATATCTGAATGTTTCGTTTGCTTTTTTATTGAAATAGGAATAATAGCTTCATATTTATCAGCATATTCTTCATACTCTTTCATTTTTGTAATTACTTCATCATTGCTAACGAAATCTATTTTTGTTAAAAGTAAGATATGTTTTACGTTCTTTTTATTTTTCTTTAAGAAGTCTTCATAATGACTAACTTTATCTGTAATAGGAGCTAAAAATAGTATTAGATCACAATCACCCATAGCCTTTAGCGCTTCATCTAACATAAATTTGTTTAGTAGTTTTTCAGTCTCATGAATACCTGGTGTATCCACAAATATAATTTGATCATCTTCATGCATAACAATTATATTTGATCTTCTTCTAGTAGCATTTGCTTTATGAGAAACCATAGCAATTTTTTCACCTACTAACCAGTTTAATAAAGAACTTTTTCCAGCATTTGGTCTACCAACTACTGAAACATATCCTGATTTTGTCATTATCTTACCTTTTAATTAATTAAGTGATTTTAACATAAACTATATTTATCTTCGTCGATAGCTTAGACTTTGAAGTAAGTCTTTCTTACTTATTTTTTCATTTTCATTAATATCAGCAATTGTTCTTGCTACTTTTAAAACTTTATTCACACTTCTAAAACTTAATTGATAGTTTCTTTTCGCTTTTTCAAATATCTCTATACAATCATCTTCTAAAACACAATACTTTTTTACTTCACTGTCATCTAATTTTCCATTTAACTGACTTTGACCTCTTTGTTTTTGGATTTTAAATGTCTTTATCACAGTTTCATGTAACTCTTTTGAACTAACAATATTCTTATTGTCATTAAAAGTGTCATTCATTATTACATATAAATCAATTCTATCAAGGATAGGCTCTGAAATTTTATTTTTATATCTTTGTATCTCTATTTCAGAGCATCTACACTCTTTTACACTTGAAAGGAGATTTCCACATGGACAAGGATTCTGAGCAGCTACAAAAGTAATATTTGTATTGTATAATACTTTAGAATTCACCCTTGAAATTAATATTTTATTGTCTTGTAATGGTTCTCTAAGTGATTCTAAAACTGATTTTGGAAAATGTGGCAATTCATCAAAAAACATCATACCGCCATTGCATAAAGCTATTTCTCCAATTTTAGCAGTACCACTTCCTCCTCCAAAAACAGATGATTTTGTTGATGAACAATGCACAGCTTTAAATACTCTTTTGGGAACAAAATCAACATCACTTCCTTGCAAAGATTGTAATTTTGCTTTTTCTAATATTTCTTCTAAACTCATGGGTGCTTGTATATGTTTCATTCTATTTATTATCATAGATTTTCCACATCCAGGACTACCTGTTAAAATTAAATTATGACTTCCACATAAAGATATCAAACTTGCATGTTTAGCTATATCTTGCCCAATAACTTCTTTATAATCATCACTGTAATCTTCTGTATAAAAGTACTCTTTATTGTTTATTATAAATTTTTTGTAATCATAATTTTCTTTTTTATGGATATATTTACTTTTATCAGAACTTTTAAAAAACTCTATAGCTTCTTGTAAACTTTGAACAACATAGATTTTTAAATTTGGTATTTTTTCAATTTTTATTGCTGTGTTTTTACAAACTAAAACTTCATTTACTAAACCTTGCTTTGCTAAAGACAAAACAATAGGAAAAATAAAATCATTATCTTTAACAATTCCATCTAATCCTAACTCACCAAAAACATAAGTTTCTTTAAATTGTATATATTTTTCTTCAAAAAGTGCAATTTGTAATGCTATTGCTAAATCAAATTGTGTTCCTTTTTTCTTTATTTCTGAAGGAGATAAGTTCACAGTTATTTTTAGAGGTGGAAATTTACATTCATTTATTAAAAGAGCTGACTTTACTCTATCTCTTGCTTCACTAATACTAGTAGAAACCATTCCAATTACACTAAAACTAGGGAGTCCTTTTGTAAATGTTGATTCAACATTTACACTTATAGCTTCTATTTCATCAAGAGTAGCTGACTTTACAATACGCATTAAAATACCTTTTAGATAATATATTTTATTATACATAAAAAAGACAAAAATACTCTTTTAAAAGAAATTTTGTATAATACAAAAAATTTTAAAGGATTTTTAAATGCAAGAGACAACATCATGTCCACAATGCAATACTGAAATATTATCTAGAATCGGAACAAACTGTCCAAAATGTGGACATACTATTAGTTTTTATGAAGGGAATAGTAAAAAGAGAGATTTTTCAAAATACTTTGCAATGTCAATAATCTTACCTTTTTTAGCTTTTGTTGGGATTATTATGACCTCTAAAAGTTTAGTTCCTAGTATTATTGCTTCATTAGTTTTTATATATTTTGCATATTTACTATGTCCATTGAGAAAAGAAAAACTATTTTCTACAACTTATGAAAAACTATTTTTCTGGGGAATTTGGAGTATGTTTACAGGATTACTTATAACATTAGAATATAATATATATGGAAATTTACTTGGAAATAGCTAATTAAAAGGGATAAAAATTAGGAAATAAAATTCCTACTTTTTATTTTTTAGTCTTTTTTTGTATTCTTTTTCGAACTTTTTTCTTTTTATAATTGATAGATTTTCAATAAACAAATGACCTGTTAAATGTTCCATTTCATGTTGCCATGCAACAGACAAGAAACCTTCACACTCCATAGTTTGCTTTTCACCAAATCTATTATAATATTCAACTACAATATGATTTGCTCTAGTAACATCTTCTGAATATCCAGGAACACTTAAACAACCTTCTGTAAATACTTGTTCACCATCTTTGTGAGTTATTACAGGGTTAATTGCTTCGATTAAATCTTCAGGGTCTTGAATATCTTCTTCATTTGGCAAATTAATAATCAAAACATTTAAAGGAATTGCAACTTGAATAGCAGCAAGGCCTACACCATTTTGATCAATCATAGTTTCATACATATCATCTAAAAGAGTGTGAAGTTCATTATCGAACTTCTCCACATCTTTTGATTTTGTTCGTAGTAGTTTATTTGGATAAGTTATTACTTCTCTAATCATAGTTAAACTTCTTATTTGTGTTTTTCAATCACTTTATCAATAAGTCCATAATCACAAGCTTCTTGAGCACTCATGAAATTATCTCTATCTGTATCTTTTTCAATAACATCTAAAGGTTGACCTGTTTGTTCAGAGATCATTTGATTTAAAGTATCTTTCATTCTTTGAATCTCTTGAGCTTGAATTTGAATATCAGTTGCTTGACCTTGAGCTCCACCTAATGGTTGGTGAATCATAACTCTAGAGTTTGGTAAAGAATATCTTTTACCTTTAACTCCAGAAGATAATAAAAACGCACCCATAGAAGCGGCTTGACCAATACAAATTGTACATACATCAGGTTTGATATAGTTCATTGTATCGTAGATAGACATACCACTTGTAATAACTCCACCTGGAGAGTTAATATATAAATAGATATCTTTATCTGGATCTTCTGCTTCTAAAAAAAGCAATTGAGCCACTACAGTTGAAGCAACAGCATCATTTATCTCACCACTTAACATGATGATTCTATCTTTAAGAAGTCTTGAATAAATATCGTAACTTCTTTCACCTCTACCGCTTTTTTCAACTACATATGGAATATAACTCATGTTTTTATCCTAACTAATTATTTCCCTGATTTTTCATCAAAGATTTTTGTCATTACTTTATCTTCAATCATTGACATTTTGATAGCTGGTAAGTAACCTGCTTCTTCATATTGTTTAATCATTTCTTGAGGATTTTGTCCCATTTGCATAGCTTCAAAGTATAATACTTGAGTAACTTCTTGATCAGATACTTCTACTTCTTCTGCTTTTGCTAATGCATCTACGATGAAAGTAGCTTTAACTGAAGACTCAGCGTCACCTTTAACTTCATCTCTTAAAGATTCAATTTTAGCTGCATCCTCTTGTAATGCTTTAATTTCATCTTCATTCATTGTTCTAACTTTGTTATTTAACGCTTGGTTAATTTCTTGCTCAACTACAGAAGTTGGTAATGCAAAGTTAATTTTTTCTAATAAAGTCTCTACAAATACAGGCTTTAATTCTTCTCTATAATATTTGAATTTAGCTTCATTTTCAATTTGCTCAACAATTTTAGCTTTTAAAGTTAATAAAGTAACATTTTCTTCATTTGGTAATACTTTTTGAGCAAACTCATCATTTAACTCAGCTGGTACTTTTTCTTGAATTTCATGTAAAGTTACTTTAAATACAGCTTCTTTACCTTTTAAGTTTTCAGCTTGGTACTCTTCAGGGAAAGTTACAGTAATATCTTTTTGCTCTTCATATTTCATACCAATGATTTGATCTTCAAAACCTGGGATAAATGAACCAGAACCAATTTCTAAAGTATATTTTTCAGCTTTTCCACCGTCAAATGCAACACCATCAACGAAACCTTCGAAATCAATTACAGCAAAATCACCCTCTTTAACCATTCTTTTTCTTTTGATTTTTTCTAATGGTGCTTGAGATTTAGCAATTTCTTCTAATTTTTCATTAACTTCTTTTTCATCTGCAGATTTTACTTCAACAGTTGGAACTAATGATTTATAATCACCTAAATCAATAGCTGGTTTAGTAGAAACTTTAATTTCAACATCGATGTTACCATCTTCTTTTTTATCAAACTTAGAAATAGTTGGTTCACCAATTAAATCTTCATTATTAATTTCTAAAGATTCTAAACCTTTACCCATAACTTCTCTTAAAGCTTCACCTTCTGCATCTTGTGTTAACTTGTCAGCATATCTTTGTTTTACAACAGAAACAGGTACTTTACCTTTTCTAAAACCTTGAACGTCCATAGTTTTAGCTGCTTCCTTAGCAATTTTGTCTAAGTTAGCATCAATTGCTTCTTTTGTAAGTGTTGCAGAAATCTCTGCGTTTGCTTCATCAACTCTTTTTGCGTTAAATTCCATTAAGTCTACTCCGAATTTTTAAATTTATCGGTGATTATATCTAAAAGTTATTGAAACATATTTTAAAAGGATTTTTGGGGATTTTTTAGAGTTTTTAAATTGTGATAAATTCAAGATTACCAAGATTAAATCTTAGTAGTCTTGAGACTTTCTCATTTGTAGTAGTTCTCTTTGAACCGAAATATTTACATCTTCATTCGCTTCAAAGTTAAGTGAATAGTTTCTTCCATCATAATCAACAGAATTTAGAATAATTTTCATCGCTTCCAATCTTGCAAGGTGTTTATTATCACTTCTTACAATATGCCAAGGAGCTGATCTTGAGTTAGTTCTTCTAAGCATCTCATATTTTTTTTCAGAGAATTCATCCCATAAATCTTGAGCTTGCATATCAACTTCTGAAAATTTCCACTGTCTTAATGGATCCTCAACTCTTCTTTCAAATCTTCTTTTTTGTTCTTCTTTTGATACAGAGAAATATAATTTAATTAAAACCATTCCTTGTCTTACTAAGTCTTGTTCAAAATTAACAATATCTTCCATAAATATTTCATATTCTTCAGGTGTACAAAAACCAAAAACAGGTTCTACCATTGCTCTGTTGTACCAAGATCTATCAAATAATACCATTTCTCCACCAGTTGGAAAATGAGTAATATATCTTTGTAAAAACCATTGATTTTTTTGAGTTTCAGTTGGTTTACCTAAAGCAACTACTCTATAGTGTTTGTTATTCATATATCTTGTGATTCGTCTAATAGCACCACCTTTACCTGAAGCATCTCTACCTTCAAATAAAATAATCATTCTTTTATTTTCAGTTTCTAACCAATTTTGAAGTTTTATTAACTCGATTTGGTATTTTTTTAATTCTTCTAAATCATAAATTTTTTGAATACCATCTGATAAAGTATCAGGGTCTACTTTGTCAAAATCTCCAAGTAAAGACTTTAATTTTTCATTTTCTTGTTTTAATTTCTCAAATTCAGAGTTTAACTCTTCATTTACATTTTCTAATTTTTCTATTTTTTCATCCTCTACTTTAACTTCATCTTTTTCCATAATTGATTGTTTATATTCTTCTAGTAAATTATAAGCACTTCTTCTAGTTAAATCATCTCTTTTAGAAAAACCTAAAACTTTTACATACCTTTTTTTGTTGTATTGAAATCTTGCAATAAATTTTCTACCATTTTCAGGATGGTTATCCTTTGATATGTAAAGACCACTGTAATTTGTTTTTTCAAAATCATTTAAATTCATTTTTTATTGAACCTTTGCAAATTTATTTTCTTTTTCCATAATTTCAATCTCTTTAGTACCGGTAATTAAAATTTTATTGTCTACTTTTAAAAGTTTGCTATCTTTTATTTTATTTCTATATTTAATATTACTTAGAATATATTTCATACAATTTAATCTAGCTTTTTTCTTGTCATCACTTCTAATAATTGTCCATGGCGCTATTTCAGTATTTGAAGACATTAACATAGAAAATTTAGCAACTGTATATTTATCCCATAAAAGTTGAGATTCTTTGTCAACTGGAGAAAGTTTGTATTGTTTTAATGGGTCCGTTTCTCTTTTTTTAAATCTTCTAGCTTGTTCTTTTTTAGATACAGAGAAATAAAATTTAAATAAAATAATATCTGACTTAACAAGCATCTTTTCAAACTCAGGAACTTCTCTTAAAAATTCATGATGTTCTTCCGTCGAACAAAACTCCATTACAGGCTCTACACCAGCTCTGTTGTACCATGATCTATCAAATAAAACTATTTCACCAGCACTAGGTAAGTGTTTTGTATATCTTTGAAAATACCATTGTGTTTTTTCAATATCGCTAGGTTTTTCTAGAGCAACAACTCTTGCACCCCTAGGATTTAAATGTTCAGTAATTCTTTTGATAGTACCACCTTTTCCAGCAGCATCCCTACCTTCAAAAATCATAAGAACTTTTAAACCTTTTTCTTTTACATAATTTTGAAGTTTTAGTAATTCAATTTGTAATAAAGTTAATTCTTTTTCATACTTTAAAGTGCTTTTCTTAACCCAAATCTGAACTTTATCATCAGTCTGTTTTAATTCTTCTCTTTTTCTTTCTTTATTTCCATGCTTGATAGGCTCTTGTGTGTCAATCTCTTCTTCGTCTTTAAATTCTGTTTCTATAATTTTCCTATCTCTTCCCATTTACATTCCTATTTTTTTATTTATCTAAGATAATCTACATTTGTAGTCATCATAACCAAAGTTTTTTACAATTTGGTAACTATCATCTTTTTTGATGATTATTGATGGTAGTTTTACTCCATTAAAAGTTGTAGTTTTAACCATAGTATAATGAATCATATCTTCAAATATTATTTTATCCCCTACTTTTAAAGGTTCATCAAATGAATAATCTATATCTCCTACTATATCTCCTGCTAAACATGTATTTCCACCGAATCTATAAGTATAAGCCTTTTCATTAGCTTTTGCAGAACCCCTGATATCTGGTCTATAAGGCATAGCTAAAGTATCAGGCATATGTGCCTCAGCACTAGTATCTAAAATAGCAATTTTCATTCCATTATCAACTATATCTAATACTGTTGAAACTAAATATCCTGTTTGCCAACCTACTGCTTCACCTGGTTCCATATATACTTCTAGATGAGGATATCTTGATTTAAAATCTTTTAAAAGATTTATTAATCCCTCAACATCATAATCACTCCTAGTAATATGATGTCCTCCGCCAAAATTAACCCATTTCATTTGTGGTAAATATTCACCAAAATTCTTTTCAAAATTTCCTAAGGCACCTTCAAGGGCATCTACATTTTGTTCACATAAAGCATGAAAATGTAATCCATGTACATCTTGAAGTTGATCTTCTTTAAAATTCTTTTTTGTAATACCAAGTCTAGAAAAAGCAGCACAAGGATTATATAAATCAACCTCAACAGATGAATATTCAGGGTTTACTCTAAGTCCTATTGAAGACTTATTCTTAACCTTATTTTTAAACTTTTCTAATTGAGTAAATGAGTTAAATACAACATGATTTGAAATATCCGCAATTTGTTCTATTTCATCATCTTTAAATCCAGGACTATAAGTATGCACCTCTAATCCAAACTCTTCTTTAGCTAAAAGTGCTTCATGTAAACCAGATGCACAACATCCTTTTAAATACTGTTTACATAAATCAAATGTAGACCATAGAGCAAAACCTTTTAATGCTAAAAGAATTTTAACTCCAGTTTGGTCTTGAATTTTTTTTAGTAATTCTAAATTGTTTTTTAAAAGATTTTCTTCACATACATAAGCAGGTGTTGGTAAATCTTCAAAGTTTTTTATAAACTTATTATTCATCGTATGGTTCAAAGTCCTCTTTACTTACACCACAATCTGGACATTCCCAATCATCAGGAATATCTTCAAATGCAGTTCCAGGTTCAATTCCAGAATCAGGATCTCCTACTTCTGGGTCATAAATATAATCACAAGACGTACAAATATACTTTTTCATTTTATATCCTTATATATTGTCTTATAAATTAAGACTATATTATTCAGCGTCTAGTTCTAGAATCTTCCAAGGTAAACCTTGAGTCATTAACTCATCCATAAATGGCTTTGCATCAAACTCTTCAATATTAAATACACCTTGATTTTTCCAAATCCCTTTGTATAACATTTTTGTACCTATCATTGCAGGAACTCCAGTTGTATAACTTACAGCTTGAGCACCAGTTTCTTTATAACATTCTTGATGGTCGCATACATTATAAATGTATACTTTTCTTTTTTTACCATCTTTAATACCTTCAATGATACATCCAATATTTGTTTTACCAACAGTTCTAGGTCCTAAACTAGCTGGGTCAGGTAAAAGTGTAGTTAAAAACTCAATTGGAGTAATTTCTACACCTTTATGCATAACTGGTTCAATTCCAAGCATACCAACATTTTGTAGGCAATTCATGTGTTGGATATAAGAATCTCCAAAAGTCATGAAAAATCTAATTCTTTTTAGACCTTTAATATTTTTAGAAAGACTCTCTAATTCTTCATGATATAAAAGATATGAAGGTTTTACTCCAACTTCTGGGTAGTCATGTTCTACTCTAATTTCTAATGGCTTTGTTTCAATCCAAGAACCTTCTTCCCAATATCTACCATTTGCAGATACTTCTCTTAAGTTAATTTCAGGATTAAAGTTTGTTGCAAATGGATAACCATGATCACCTGCATTACAATCCATAATATCTATAAAGTGAATTTCATCAAATAAGTTTTGTTGGGCATAAGCACAGAAAACACCAGTAACACCTGGATCAAATCCACTTCCTAAAAGTGCCATAATTCCAGCATCTTTAAATTGATCATTTCTAGCCCATTGCTCTTTGTATTCAAATTTTGCTTCATCAGGATGTTCATAGTTTGCAGTATCAACATAATCAACACCACACTTAGTACACGCATCCATGATTGTCAAATCTTGATAAGGTAAAGCTACATTTAAAACTACTTTTGGATTTACTTTAGTGATTAATTCCACTAATTCATCAACATTATCTGCATCAACACTTGCTGTATCAATATCAACATTTTGATTCTTTTTAATATCAGCTGCGATTGCATCACATTTACTTACAGTTCTTGACGCTAAAGTAATTTTTTCAAATGTGTCAATATTCATTGCTGTCTTTACAGTTGCAACTCTACTAACACCACCAGCACCGATGATTAAAACACCCTTCTTTGTACCAGACATCTTTTACCTCTTAAAATATAATTTAATAAATATTATATAATTTCTTCAGTAAAAATTAGTTAAAATCAATTTTTATTTATGTGGGGATGACTTGGTATCGATTAGAGCAATGAAGATTAGTTGCATGTCGGCCTGAGCATGCCGTTACGCGGCTCATTTTTTTTAGACGCAAACAATACAGATTACGCTCCAGCTTACGCAAAAGCTGCGTAAGTTTAACAACTTATAGAGACTCCCCTTAATTGGGTTGAGACTCACGGAGGCTCTCACTACTGATTCTATCTAAGTAGATTTTCGAGAGTTCACCCTAGATAGATTATCTTTTAGGAAGTGATTATTTCTATTTGAGACATTTTAAATCTTAGCCATGCAATTGCCTTGCAGGTTGAGTAGTTGCTTGGTGAAATTTTTCAACCTTTTCTAAGCATGTAGACGCTATTTGGATTTGTTTTAAGACTCCGGTTCAATTCCGGACATCTCCACCAATCTATCATAATACAAGATTAAACAATAATTCATAACAAAGATTTTAAACTTTCTTTAATACTCAAAATAATTACTTCACTAAACTAATATGATACTACTTTATTACGTCCCGTAGACTTAGCAGTATATAGCGCTTCATCTGCATTCTTATAAG